>JAAZHB010000021.1 GCA_012510935.1 Clostridiales bacterium | reverse complement strand
TATAATATAAAGAAACTCATATTGACATTCATCAATATATGCTTTAACATATAGACAGTTATCAATACGAGGTGATTAATATGAATGAAATTGATGCAGCACTAATATTCAAAGTTCTTTCGGACTCTAATCGATTAAAGATTATAAAGATGCTTTCTAATGGGGAGAAGTGCGCGTGCAAGCTTCTTGAAGCGTTAGAAATAACTCAACCAACCTTATCACATCATATGAAGATGCTTTGTGAATGCGATCTTGTCGTTCCAAGGAAGGAAGGAAAGTGGACGCATTATTCCCTGAACAGTGATATTTTTGCTGAGTTTATCGCTTTTATCAAATCATTGGATGATTCAAAACCATTGAAATCCACTGAAAGCAAGGGTAAATGCAAATGTCAGTAGTGTGGTTTTTTATACAGAATCAAGTGCTAGGGATGAAGTGGCTTAATGAAGTGATTGGGAATTTGCTTATAAAGATAGGTGTTGATATAAACACAAGGCTTGGTGGCAGCTTGCAATTTTTCTTATATGATGTAATTAAGATTACTATGTTGTTATGCTTTCTTATATTCCTAATTAGCTATATACAGAGCTTTTTCCCACCCGAAAGAAGTAAACAAATTATGGAAAGATTCCATGGAGTATGGGCTAACTTGATTGCGGCTTTGCTCGGTACGGTTACACCTTTTTGCTCCTGCTCATCAATACCATTGTTCATTGGTTTTACAAGCGCGGGGCTACCGCTTGGAGTTACTTTCTCTTTCCTGATATCATCACCGATGATTGATCTCGGAAGCTTACTTCTATTGACAAGTATTTTTGGTTGGAAGATTGCACTGGCTTATGTATTTGTTGGCTTGGTAATCGCTGTTATGGGAGGAACTCTGATAGAGCGACTTCACATGGAGGAGTATGTTGAAGATTTCATAAGGAATGCAAGTTCAGTTGATATCGATTCGCCAACACTTACCTATAAAGAACGCCTCACTTATGCTAAAGAACAGATGCTTTCAACATTTAAAAAGGTTTTTCCGTATATTTTGGTGGGCGTAGGCATTGGCGCAATTATACATAATTGGATTCCAGCAGAACTAGTTGAGAAAATTCTTGGTGGCAATAATCCGTTTGGCGTAGTGCTGGCGACTCTCGTTGGGGTACCGATGTACGCAGATATTTTTGGCACAATTCCAATTGCAGAAGCTCTGCTCTCGAAGGGTGCACAGCTCGGCACTATTCTGTCGTTCATGATGGCGGTAACTACACTATCCATTCCGTCAATGACGATGCTTAGACAAGCTATTAAGCCTAAGCTACTTGGACTTTTTATCGTAATTTGCACAAGCGGAATAATTATCGTTGGATATGCATTTAATGCAGTTCAATTTCTGTTTATTTAAAGTATAACAAGGAGAATGGAATGGGGCTATTTAGTAAAAAGAAAGAAACAAAGAACTGTTGCGGTGGCAATTGCAACAACGAGACAATGAAGGCTGCGGATGTTAGCAGAAGAACCGGTGCAGCCGTAAAAGTACTTGGCGGAGGATGTGCAAAGTGTAACGAGCTTGAAGCGAATGCCGTAAAAGCTCTTGGAGAACTGGGCATGGATACAACGATAGACCATGTGACAGATTATGCACAGATTGCATCTTATGGAGTAATGTCAACTCCAGCGTTAGTTGTTGATGGCAAAGTAATATCGTATGGTAAGGTGCTTAAGACAGAACAGATTATTGCGTTGTTACAAAAATAATGAAGAAGTAATTTGCAAGTAGTTTAAGGTAGTGCACCTTTTGCTGCTTGCTTTTTTATTACACACAATCTCCTTTTACAAAGACAATAAGTGATATATAATTATATAAATTATGTAAAGAAGCATGTATGTGTTACCAGAAGAAGCGGTAGCTATACACAGAAGGAGTATTAATGGATAATAGGCCAATCGGGTTTTTTGATTCAGGACTAGGTGGATTGACGAGTGTTCAGGAACTACATGAGAAGTTTCCGAATGAAAAAGTTCTTTATTTTGGAGACACTGCAAGAACCCCATACGGATCAAAGTCATCTGATACCATAATTGAATTTGCAACCCAAATTGTGGATTATCTTGTTTCAAAAAATGTGAAGATGATAATCATTGCTTGTAATACAGTAACAGCTTTGGCGCTTGGTTCGTTGCGCAAGAAGTATCCAGACGTTCCCATTTATGGTGTTATTGGACCAACTGTCAGAAAGGTTGTTTCTGATGGTCGCAAGAATGTTGGAATTATTGCAACTAAAGCGACTATTTCTAGCAATGCATATTCTTCCAAACTAGAGGAGCTTGATCCAACAATTAAAACTTATAGCTTAGCGTGTCCAGCTTTTGTACCTCTGATAGAAGAAGGCTTCACAAACACACACATTATGGAAGAATTGGTAGAATATTATCTTGACGATTTTGTAAAGGAAAATAATTTTGACAGCCTAGTTCTAGGATGCACACATTATCCGCTTATCTCTGAACAGATTAATCAGTTATATCCACAACTAAATCTTTATAATTCTTCTGCAGAGGTTGTAAATGAACTTGGGGAGTATCTAAGTCAGAATGATATGCTGGCTGAAAATAATAGCTTTAGAGACAGATATTATGCGAGTGACTTATCGGATAATTTTATTGCGATGACAGAACTTCTATTCAAGGATAGGGACTCAAAGATTAAATTGGTAAAATTCGATGATTAAGGGATGCGTATCAGCAAGAATAGCTGGTACGCTGTTTAATAGCACGTATTATTATTGGAGGGAGAGATATGAAAGTAACTTTTCTTGGAGCAGATCATGAAGTAACAGGCTCTTGCACTCTCGTTGAGGCATGTGGAAAGAAAATCCTGATTGATTGCGGGTTGGAGCAAGGTGCAGATATCTACGAGAACTGCGATATCCCAGTAAAGGCCGCGGAGATAGATGCAATTTGCGTTACTCATGCTCACATCGACCATTCTGGAAAGATTCCGGTTTTGGTTAATGAAGGCTTTAATGGACCAATATATATGACTGAGGCAACTAGCAAGTTATGTAATATTATGCTAATGGACTCAGGACATATCCAAGAGCAAGAGGCTCTTTGGCGGAACAAGAGAGCTAAGAGATCAGGTGGGGAAGAATACAAGCCTATATATACAACAAAGGATGTCCTGGCGACACTTCCGTTATTTGAGACAACTTGTTATGACAAGGAAATAGAGATTTTTGAAGGGATAAAGATTCTTTTTACAGATGATGGGCATCTTCTTGGCTCATCTAACATTAGAATTGATTTAACAGAGAAGGGCATTAATAAGTCAATTCTGTTCTCTGGGGATATTGGTAATCATGATAAACCGTTACTTAATAATCCTAAGAAAGCACCTACAGCAGATTATGTTGTTGTTGAATCTACATATGGTGATAGGCTGCATCCGGAGAATCCTGACTATATAGGGCAACTTACATCAATCCTAGAAAGGACTCTTAGCCGAGGTGGAACTGTTGTTGTTCCAGCTTTTGCAGTTGGAAGGACGCAGGAGATGCTTTATTATCTTAGAGTAATTAAGGAGAAAGGGCTAGTTAAATGCATACCAGATTTCCCAGTTTATGTAGACAGTCCTTTGGCAACTTCAGCAACTACAATTTATACAACTGAAGTAGAAGGGTATTATGATGAGGAAGCTAGGACGCTTGTTAATGAAGGCAAGAATCCAATAGCTTTTTCCAATCTTAACCTTGTGAAAACTGTCGATGAATCGAAGGCTCTCAACCTTAGCACTGAACCAAAGGTGATTATTTCTGCTTCTGGTATGTGTGAAGCAGGAAGAATTAGACATCATCTTAAACATAATCTATGGAGAAGCGAGTGTACTATAGTGCTTGTCGGATATCAATCTGATGGCACAGTTGGACGGAAGTTGCTCGATGGTGCGGAGGATGTTAGACTTTTTGGCGAGGTAATTACTGTTCAGGCCGAGATTGCTAAGATTGAGGGAAATAGCAGCCATGCCGACAAAAATATGTTGCTTGATTGGTTGAAGGATACAGAAGCAAAGAAAGTATTCGTTAACCATGGAGAAGACGAAGTAACGAATATTTTCGCACAGACCATCAATGACAACTTTGGCTGGGATGCGTCTGCACCTTTCAGCGGAGAGGTCTGGGACCTTTTTTCATGCGAATGTATCGAGAAACAACCAGTTGTTCCTGTTGTTAGAAGAACAACTACAAGTGAAGTAAATAAGCCAGAAAGCGAGGGAAGAAAGCAGGCAAGAGCCTTAAATGACAGTTTAGTTGCTGCTGGAAGACGATTAAATGCAATAATTGGAAAGTATAATGCTGCTCCAAATAAGGAAACAAGCAAATTCATCTCCGAAATTGATAAAATTTGCCGCAAATACGATAGATAATTGACATAAAGAGCCATTTTTAGTAAAATAAAAAGGCTATTTTTAGTAAATATATGGATTTGGAGTTGCTATGGAGACAGAATTTAAATATTGTCTTAAAGATACTTCCGTATTTGATAAGATTATTTCCGACAAAGACCTTATCCCTTACAAGAAGGGTAAGAATTATTCGGAAAATCAAATGCATGCAGTATACTTTGATACAGAAGATAAAGATTTAATGAAGGCTGGAATTGCCTACAGAATCAGATATGAAGATGAACGAATTGAAGCAACCATTAAGTGGGATGACTCAGTTGAGAAGGGACTTCATATTAGACACGAATTCAATCTTGTTATCAATGATGAAAGATTTGCAAAGAGACCTAACATTGAAGCTTTTAAATCAAGCGGAGCATATTCGGCTCTTTACAAAGCGGCGGGAGATAAGCCACTCAAGAAGATTGTTGTGATGGACTATTGCAGAAGAGATATTAAGCTAGATACTGGAAAGTCAATTAGCGCACTTTCAGTAGATGAAGGTGTACTTCATGGCGTTAGCAATGAAATACCGGTATGCGAGCTTGAAATCGAACTCTATCATGGAGACGATGCTGATTTCAAGAAATTAGCAGCTTTCATAGAAGAGAGATATGAGCTAGTGCCTGAGAATCGTTCGAAGTTCCAAAGAGCGTTGGCATAGTTAAAATGATAGTTCTGGCAGAAGACAGAATTTTTAGATGTATTTTAAAACAATTAAATTAGTTAAATAACCATTTTTAGGAGGATATTATAATATGAACAGCACATTGGTTTCAAAGGAAGGCAGCATTTTTAAGTTTGAGATGAGCTTTGCTCCAGCTGAGTTTGAGGAAGCTCTTAATGACGCTTATAAAGCAACAAGAGATAGATATTCAGTTGACGGATTCCGTAAGGGTAAGGCACCTCGTAAGATTATTGAAAGATACTATGGCGAGGAGACTTTCTATGGCGAAGCTCTTAATGCAATGTTTGATAAGGGATATTACGATGCTCTTACTGAACTAAATATTGAGCCAATCGATCAGCCATCAACAGAGCTTGGCAAGATTAACAAGGATGAGAATATCGTTGTTAAGGTTGCAGTTGAAGGATTCCCAGAAGTTGAAATTAAGGACTACAAGGGAGTAGAAATCGATAACATCGTTTCAACAATTGGCGACAAAGAAGTTGAAGAGGAAATGAAGAAGGCTCAGCAGTCACAGGCTAGACTTGAGACAGTTGAAGGTAGAGCTACAAAAGAAGGAGATACAGCTGTTATCGACTTTGTTGGTTCAGTAGACGGAGTTGAGTTTGAAGGTGGAGCTGGAGAGAACTTCGAGCTTAAGCTTGGAAGCGGACAGTTCATTCCTGGCTTCGAAGAGCAGCTTATCGGTAAGGAAACTGGATCTGAGGTAAAGGTTGAGGTTACATTCCCAGAAGAGTACCATTCAGAGGAACTAGCTGGCAAGGCTGCTATATTTGAGACTAAGATTAACGAGATTAAGGAAGAGCTTCTTCCAGAAATTGATGATGAGCTTGCAAGTGAAGTCAGTGAATTTGAGACTCTTGAGGAACTCAAGAAGGATGTTCAGGAAAAGCTTCAGAAGGAAGCAGAAGACAGAAATGATTCAATCATGAGAAATGCTGCTTTTGAGGCTGTATTCGAGAAGAATCCAATTGAAGCTCCTGCTGTAATGGTAGAGAACGAGCTAAGCAATGTTGTTTATGAAATCAACCAGCAGCTTCAGATGCAGGGCATTTCACTTGATGACTATATTAAGTGGACAGGAAAGTCAATGGAAGAGGTTAGAGAAGAATCAAGACCTGAGGCTGAGAAGAGAATCAAGTCAAGAATTATTCTCAGAAACATTATTAGAATTGAGAACATTGATGCAACTGAAGAAGAAGTTGAAGCAGAAATTGCTGACTTTGGTGCTAAGTATGGACAGACTGCAGAGCAGGTTAAGGCAGCAGTTGGAATTAACAGCAGATACTTCAAGGAAGATGTTCAGACAAAGAAGGCTCTTGACCTCGTTTATGACAATGCGGTAAAGGGTGAACCAATGGAGAGAATTGACGGCTAATCCAAGTTGATGGTTTAGTTTGATATTATACTATTGAATAAGGATATGGAGGACATTAGAAAAATGAATTATGTTCCATATGTAATAGAGCAAACCGGTCAGGGAGAGAGAAGCTACGATATCTATTCAAGGCTTCTCTTGGACCGTATTATTTTCATAGATGGTCAGATTGATGATCATGTTGCTAGCTTGGTAACAGCGCAGCTGCTTTTCTTAGATGCGCAAGACAAGCATAAGGATATCAATATATACATTAATTCGCCTGGTGGAAGCGTAACTGCAGGAATGGCTATTTTTGACACAATGAAATACATCAGTGCAGATGTATCAACAATATGTGTTGGACTAGCAGCTAGCATGGGAGCAGTTCTTCTATCAGCTGGAACAAAGGGAAAGAGATATGCTCTTCCTAATGCGGAAGTAATGATTCATCAACCACTTGGCGGTACATCAGGTCAAGCATCTGATATTAAAATCCAGGCCGATTGGATGATGAAGACAAAGCAGACGCTTAATGATATTTTGGCAGAGGCAACAGGGCAGAAGCTTAAGACTATCGAAAAGGACACTGACAGAGATAATTTTATGTCAGCTGAAGAGGCTGTATCTTATGGCCTAATTGACCAAGTTCTTGTTAGAAATTCGGATAAGTAAGGATAACTGGACTTAGCATCCAGAATAAGGAGAAGACTAATTGAGTAAGACAACCAAAGACGGTGAGCTGGTCTGCTCTTTTTGTGGAAAGACTAGTTCACAGGTTAATAAGATTATAGTCGGACCGGATGTATGTATTTGTGATGAATGTATTAATCTAGGGATGACTCTTATTGAGGAAGAGGAGACAATTGAAAAGACTAAGTCTATTGATAAGCTCCCTGTTCCAAAAGAGATAAACGATGAACTAAGCAACTATGTTATTGAACAAGATTCTGCAAAAAAAGCACTTGCTGTTGCTGTTTATAATCATTACAAGAGAATAAAGCACGTCGAGAATACATCGAAGTCTAAAGATGAGAATAGTGTTGAGATTCAGAAGAGCAACATACTTCTTCTCGGTCCAACAGGAAGTGGAAAGACTTTACTTGC
>JAAZHB010000020.1 GCA_012510935.1 Clostridiales bacterium | reverse complement strand
TCCTTTCGCCTTGTTCTTTAACATGTTAGGGAAGGTCCAGTCTTTGTTGCGGACCTGCAGATAGAAAGTCATACCAGAAATGATGAAAAATAATGGCATGTGAAAGGGATAGATGTAATCTCTATAGGCATAGCCTTCAGTTACTCTACATGCGTGTGCTATGATAACAAGATACATTGCAATGCACTTTAGTGCATCAAGCCACTCAATGCGCACTTTATTTGCGACTGGTTTCATAACGCTAGAATTCATATTATTCTGCGTGGTGTTCTTCGATTTCTCTAATTTCAATAGTTTCTCCTAAATCCATGATAAATTGTTTTTATTATTCTATCATATTTATATGCAGCACATATCGTGATTTTAATATCCCTATGTATTACTGAAAATCAAATACGGGAGACCCGTGTGGGCATCCCGTATTGTCCTGTGCAAATATATATTTGTAAGATTAATTGTAATATTTTGAATATAGCTCGTAAAGCTGAGCCTTCTCCTCGTCAGAGAGATTCTTGTCTGCATATTCACTTAGAGCCTCGGGGTCATTGTTCTTTAAATATGTCGTTATTTCCTGTATAGAGGACGCTGAAGCGTGATCTTGAATAATTCCCTCTATAGTCGCCCTATCGCTCTCAGACATCGAATTTAGGACTTCCTGAACCTCCTCATTAGTTGCGCCAATCGAGGTTAGAACTTCAGTTGTTACTTCGTTTGTGGCTTTCTCCATTAGCTTGTCGTAAACTAAGAATTTAAAGCCAACGCCAAGGCATACGAGAATGACAAGAATAATTAAAATATTGCGCTTCTTATGAGAGACTTTCTTCCCTGAATGTTTCATTGCTTGTGACATAAAAAACTCCCTTCTTATAGAACCATTTTGCACAATTTATTTGTAAATGGTGAGGTCATAAAATGAATTTATGATGAAGACGCAGGTTAGAGAGTCTTCAAAACAAAAATCCAAAACCAACAAATAGCCTCAAGCTCAGTTTACATCCTGAACTTGAGGCTATTCTAGAATGGTAAGCTATCTATGGCTTGATCGCTTATCCCTATCTAATTTGGTTCTTTCTTCTTTGCATATGTGTAAATATTGCAAAGAGAATAACTGAAAGAGTAAATGTTGTTACATATAGGAAAGGCATGCTGTTGTCGTTTGTCTTAGGTGCAACTGCAGCAGGCACTTTCTTCTTTACAATTGTATATGTTGAGAACTGATTTGTTGGGAATGAAAGCTCTCCTGTAGCTGCGTCATATGTTGCACTTAACTCTGTGAGTGTACCATTATGGTCGCGTACTACAGAGAGGACCTCATCAGCCGCTAAGTCAGCTCCATCAACTTTTGTAGAAACTACAATATTATCAGTGAACTCTGTTATTGGGGTTTCCCAAGCTTTGCCGCTTACACCTTTACTAACTAAATTGGTAAGAGCTATATCAACAGAACCTAATTCTGTAACCTGAGTGCTTCCTTTAACTGCGCCTATAACATCAGTATTATATGCAGCATTATCTGCAACAGTCATTTTAAGATTACCACCGTATACTGCCGCATTCTGCCCGTCTGTGATAGAAGCAGACTCAACTAGTTTACTCTTAGTACAATCAATAGTGTCACTAGATAAAACGAATTTTCCTTTAAAATGAATATTAGATTCACCCATTACAAATGTGAATGTACCTATATTACTGTTGCCATCGACAGCTTCAAGTTCTTTACCTCCATTTAGAGATACTCCCCCTACCTGATATCCATA
>JAAZHB010000189.1 GCA_012510935.1 Clostridiales bacterium | reverse complement strand
ATGTAAGTGTTCCTGTGGTTGACCTATCTTCCGATATTACCGAGCTGTACGGAAAAGCAACCTTGATATCTGGGTGGTTATCAAGCATAGCTGCAAACTTTGGAGTTCCCCAGCTTGATGGACCGATATAAGTAATGTCAGTCAGTCCTTTTTTCTCGGCTGCTGTAAAGAACGCATCTGCATTCTCTGCACCAAATGGCAAGAATACAGTATCCGCTCCGGATTTCTTAATTTGCTTTATTGTACTTGTCCAATTATCCTCGGTTACAGTAACTGGAATCTCTGTTGAAATCTGACATGACTCACTATTTATGGCCTTAAGATTATCTTTAAATCCATCAAGTACAGCCCCAATCGTACTATCATTTTTAATGCTTACAACAGCTATACCTTTTGATTTAATGCTGTTTGCCGCATATTCAGCTAATCCTGCACCACCTTGACTTTCTGTCAAGCAAGCTCTGAAATAATAGCCTGATTCAGAAGTTATCAATGGGTTTACTGCTGAAGGAGTAATCGTAGGAATCTTTGCTTCGTTAATATATTCAGCTGCTATCAATGAAGCAGCTTCTCCGGCTGCTCCAATAATTGCTACTGGCTTCATCTTTACCAAACTCTGTATTGCAGATTTTGAAGCCTTAGCGTCTGACTGAGTATCTACATAAATTAATTCAATATCGTATCCTAGTACATTGTCATAAATGCTCTTTGCAAGCTCAATCCCTTTAATCTGGTCCTTGCCCGCATTTGCAAACTCACCGCTTTCCGGCTCATAAACACCAATGTAAATGGTATTATTTTCCGTCGAAGTCTCAGCATTCTCGTCCAAAAAAGTATGCCTAAAACTTTCGAAGGTTGTGCAGCCTGCAAGCAACAAACAACATAGCATCGCCAATGCCACAGCAAACAATCTTATTAACTTAGTATATCTACTATTCCTCACGTTTTAGAACCTCTCTTATTTCATTTGCAGTCTCTAAATAATTTATCGTTTGACGAAGCTTCGCTGCGCCTCTCATACCCTTGGTATACCAGCCAATATGCTTGCGCATTTCGTTAACTGCAATTCTTTCACCCTTCAGCTCAATCAAGCCGTCAAGATGTCTAAGTATCATTTTTATTTTATCTTGCTCTGTTGGAGGCAGAGTCTTCCCCTCGCCAGCATACAGCGCGTTCAATTCTGAAAAAATCCATGGATTTCCAAGTGCGCCCCTCGCAACCATTACGAAATCGCAGCCTGTTTCTTCTAGCATCCTTATTCCATCTTCGGCCGACATGACATCGCCGTTACCTATCACTGGAATATTCAGACTATTCTTAACATCAGTAATTACATTCCAGTCAGCCTTACCAGTATAATACTGTTCTCTTGTTCTACCATGAACAGCTACTGCCGATGCTCCTGCTGCTTCTGCCGCCTTTGCAATCTCGACTGCGTTATTCTCCTCAAGCTTAAAACCCTTTCGGATTTTTACAGTGACAGGCTTACTCGTATTAGACACAGCGCTCGCTACAACCTTATATACAAGTTCCGGGTCCTGAAGCAATGCAGATCCATCTCCGTTCTTTACAACTTTTGGCACCGGACATCCCATATTGATATCAAGGATAACATTGTTAAGACCATCAAGCTTTTGTGCTGCGTAAGCAATTATGTCAGGCTCGCTTCCGAAAATCTGAATAGAAGTAGGCCCAGCATTATCGCTCATATAGAGCAATCTATCTCCGCCTTTATCACCATAAAACAAGCCTTTTGCACTCACCATTTCTGTTACAGTCAAAGCTGCACCAAAACTTGTACAAATATCTCTCATAACAGAATCAGTCACACCAGCTAACGGAGCTAATATAAATGGATTCTCTAGCTTAACATTTCCAATTTTTAAATCTCTCATTATCTGTTCTTCTTATTCTTCTCGTATATCATCAGAAGACCATCAAGAGTCAAACGCCTGTCGATATGATCAATCTCGGGAACGCCTTTCTCCATCATTGTAGCCATACCACCAGTTGCAATTACCTTTATATCTGCTCTCTTTACACCTTGCGTTTCAACTAGCTCATCCTTCATTCCATTAATCAAGAAGCTAGCCATCCCCATGTGACCATAGATTAGGCCGGCCTGCATACATTCAGTGGTGTTCTTGCAAATCATTCTCTCTGGAATCTCAAGATCTACAGTAGGAAGCTTTGCTGTCTGTTGAAAAAGCGATGCAGCTGCTGTCTTAATACCAGGAGCAATTGCGCCACCGAGAAAAGATCCGTCCTCTGATACTACGCAGAAAGTTGTCGCAGTTCCAAAGTCCACAACAATCAGTGGACCGCCATATTTTGTATTTGCAGCAACTGAATTTACAATTCTATCTGCACCAACCTGTCTTGGGTCATCACACTTTATCTTTAGCCCTGTCTTCACACCTGTCTCTACGATAATAGGTGTTATATCAAAGCACTTAAAGCACATATGCTCAAGAGTGAATACCAACGATGGAACAACTGATGAAATAATAACATCATTGATATCAGCTGGGTCTATCCCTCCGTCTCTAAACATCTGTCTTATTAGAGTGCCATATTCATCAGAGCTTCGTCTCGTATCAGTTGTAAGTCTCCAACTTTCAACAAGTTTCTGATTTCGAAAAATTCCAAAAACTACATTTGTATTACCAACATCAATCGCTAAGAGCATCCTAGTTTCCCTCCAGTCTCTTGATTGCTAGTGCCATAGTGAGTCCCGGAATAATTCTATTTGCAGTCATCTCTGCACCAAGAATCTCGTTAATTCTTTTAAGTCTATATTGAACAGTATTATTATGAATATTCATAAATTCAGCTGTCTTATTGCTGTTCATGCCAGCATCTAAGATAAAGGTTGCAAGTGTGTCAAGAAGAAGCTTGCCCTTATTAGGTGATACTTCTCTGCTAAATGGTTCTAGTAAATCAAGATACATTCTCTTCAATGATGTACCTGAAGTCTGCAAATTGACGCAATCGCATACCATTGACATCTCATATTTACTAAATATTCTCTTATATGGGAATACCATCTCAACATAGTTGCATGTTTTATTAATAAGTCTAAAACCTTCAACTGCTGCATCAAGTGTATCAATTCCAGTTGTATGGAAAAGTCTTATGTCCTTATATCCTATGGTTTTAACTTCTTCATACAGCTTAAGAACTGCCAGCTTAACATCACTAGCCTTATCTTGATCTCCGTCATGATAAATCATTCCAAAGAGGTCCCTATTATCCGGTAAAGTCAGAACATTAAAACCATATTCTTTCTTATACTTATCAAGCAGTTCCATGAACTCAGCACTTTCAACTGTCTTTACATAGAAAACGCTCGCGTAATGCATACCTTTAAGACTTGCTTCCTCAAGAAGTGTGTAGCAAAAACTCATGTCTCCTCTAACCGCTGACTT
>JAAZHB010000188.1 GCA_012510935.1 Clostridiales bacterium | reverse complement strand
TTTACCTGGTAATAGGTAACGATGATACATATAAGTTACAGAAGGTCTTAATCTTTCTTACTATTGTGCATCTATTAAATGTGCTTTTTTTAGGCTACTGAGCGAATGCTACTATTAATATTCTTTGGCAAATAGATTGAAGTATTTCTAAGTTCATATTCTTTACTAGATATTTCTCCTGGCATCATGACGTTATATGATGAATTAAAAGTATCTATTGTTGCATCTAAAGAGTCTGCCATCCCTACTAAATGTACTTCTGGTATTGCTGCTTTTGTAATCGCCTCAATATTTGATTTTACATGATGCGATCCAATAATGTGTTCAAGCAGTAGCATTCTCTCATAGTCATACGGATATTCTGATTTCTCTGCTACTTCCTTAACCATTTCTACACCAAGCATAGGATGACCTAACAATCTGTTTTCCTCGTTATATTTTACTAGTGCATTTGGCATAGTATTAAAAGCCCTTAGCTTACCTATATCATGTAGTGCACTTCCACAAATCACCAGTTCTCTATCTATAAATGGGAAGCAGATTAATAGACGTTCAACTAACTGTGTCACATGCAGCGAATGTTGAAGCAACCCTCCTATTCTTGCATGATGAATAGATTTTCCTCCAGCCGAATGAATAAATTCATTTTTATAGTAATCTAGCACTTCAATAGTAAGAGCACTGATAGGTGAAAATATCCCATTCTGCGGACTCGAATATCTAAATATTAAGCACTCAAGTTCGTGAAAAGCAGCTTCTAGATTAAAGTTTACTCTAGGTACAAATCTATTATAATAATCTGTATCTACTGAATCATATTCACGCCATGCATCCGACACAATGTAACTCTTAGCTCCATTATATTCATTCACATTCAATATTGCCCTAATAATATTATTCTGAACAATTCCTCTATTATTAAGATTTTCTATTCTAGTATCAAAGTATTTAGCTATGATACTTTCTCCTTCGTTACATATTTTGACTTCAACATAAGGTATTGATTTTCTAGTAAACTTTTGATTTAGTTCTAGAACAAGTACATCCGTTTCGTAAGTGCTTCCTATCTTCATTTCAATAATTGGTATAATTCTTCTCATATTGCTATTTCACCATCCCTTCGTATATTTCACAAGCCATTTTTGTTACTTCGAGGAATTCTTCGCTTACTTTTGAAGCATCTTCTAGCCTCTTAAGTTCCTCACAAATTAGTTCCATCTCATTTCTTAAAGCTTTAAACACTCTCGGGTTTCCAACCACCTTAATCTCATGTTTAAGCATATTAGAAGTGAGGTATTCTTGCTTTGTAATCCCCGAAAGGCTTACCTTCTTATTTAACAACTCATTTTCTTCAGGAGTTACCCTAAATGCTATTGTTACTGATCTCCAACGACCTTTTGCATCTCTATTCTTTTCCGACATAATTATCTCCTCCTATTGCAATATCATTAAGTGTTGCGGCTAAATCCTTTTGAACATTTGGAAACATATGTGCATATCTATATGTTATATCTATGCTCTTATGTCCGACTCTTGCTCCAATCGCCATTGGACTATAGCCATTATTAATTAGTAGTGACACATGACTATGTCTTAGATCGTGTACTCTTATGGTCTTTATTCCCGCTTTCTTTGCACCTGTTTTTAGACAGTTTGTAATACAACTTTTCGAAGAAGGAAACAATCTCTCGTCTGCTTTTGGTTTGTAGATCATACCAATGTAGTCCTTCAGTTCGTCTGCTAAAAAGCTTGGCATTGTAACAACTCTTACGCTTTGGGGAGTTTTTGGTGGTGTAATCACAGGTTCCCCTCTTAGAACCTGATATGTCTTATCTATGCTGATAGTATTGTCTTTAAAATTAATATCTGAAACTTGGAGGGCGAGCAGCTCGCCCTCTCTAATCCCAGTCCAGTACAGAGTTTCAAAAATATAATAATAAAACGGATCATCCATCATCACATCTCTAAACTTGTAATACTCAGTTTCTGTCCAGAAATCCACCTTAATATCTTTCTCGGATCCCATATTACCCGCTTGTGCAGCTGGATTTGTTTTTAAGCTATAGAATCTTACACCGAAATTGAAAATTGCACTAAGTTGATTATGCACTGTTTTTAAATAGCTTGACTTATAACGCTTTCCAGTATGTGGATTTATCTTGCCTATAAGTGTGTTTTGCCATCTAATAACATCGCGAGATGTTATTTCAGAAATCTTCTTATTTATAAAAAATGGTGTAATAAGATTATCTATAATGTGATCTTTCGTAATACTAGTTGAAAGTCTTATTCTTGGGTAAAGATCTTCTTTATATTTCTTTACAAATATTTCAAAGCTCATATCTACATCATCTGCTTTATCCACCTTAAAGTCTTGCTCATACTCAAGAGCTTCTCTTTTTGTTTTAAAACCCCTCTTACATTTATGTTTTTTATTACCTTGCCAATCTTTATAAACGAACTTGCAATACCAGGTTCCTTTGTTCTGATCCTTATAAGCAGGCATATCCTCACCACCCTTCTAAGCTACTGGCCCAAGGCCATAGATCTTTTCCATGAAGTAAGCTGCACTTATTTTTCCTGCAATTGTGATGTATCCTTTTGCCTTAAGTTCTGCATTAAGTTCTCGAATAATCATGTATGCTTTTGACTCTGAAATTCCCATGTACTCTGCGACCTCGTTTACGTTTAAAAATGCTTTAGTATTCATTTGTAGGCTCCTTTCTGCTACTTATGATTTGATGGAAAATAAAAGCATCATGCAGGCATATTGCTCTACACGATGCTTAAAATCAAAAGCAGTCTATCGTACATATTTCTTGTGGCTTGTTGTTGTCAAAAGCCTTACAGTATTATAAAATAATACTGCGGTACGATGAAAGTCGTTGTGTAGGTGCTTGTATCACCTGCGCAAGCACGTGGAGGTTGCCGCCTCTACGTGCCGCCGCTTCTATTTTCAGTTGTTATTAGAAAGGCTCGATTAGTGGGGGCACTTTCTTTATCTATATATTACTTCAAGTGGGGGCACTTGTCAACCACTTATTTTAAATTATTTTTTGAGGTAAAAAATATGCAAACTACAAAGAAAAAACGGACACACGATGAATACATAAAGGATACATTCGATAGTATCAAATTACGGGTACTTAAAGGGAAAAGGGATATAATTAAACAAGCTGCAAAAGAAGAAGGTTTATCCGTTAATGCTTGGATAAACAAATTGATCGATCATGAGTTAGAGAAATAAAAAAAGTCTCGCTTCTTACACATAAGATAAGAAGTTTGACTTTTTTATTTTCTTTATTTCTTTATTTTACAGTTAGTTACACCTTCGCAAAACTTATCTAAAGCAAGCCCCATTGCCTTATTAAAGTCCTCTTCGTCGCCTCCACAAGCATATATATACCCTTTAAGCGCTGATGCATAAACCCTTTCTTCTCCCGTTGCTTCTTTGCAATCACCAATAG
>JAAZHB010000187.1 GCA_012510935.1 Clostridiales bacterium | reverse complement strand
TACCTTTTCATGTGCTGTACAAGTAAATCAACATCATAATCAAAATTTAAATGATTGGGATTGTCTGATGTGTGAATATGTATATCAGTATAAACTGCATTCATGGCGACCTCCGATTGACATCTATTTGAGCTATCTTTGAAGAATGGGCACAGGGCCCCATTCTAAAATTCGCAAGTGTATTAACACTTGCATTGCTTGCCAATTTACTCTCCGTGCCTTAATTCCTGGATATCATTGAAGAAAATCCATCCATTTTGGGCTGCCCCCGAGATAAAGGCAGCAGCCGATGAAACGCTAGAAAAAGGTAATTTAACCAACGTTCTGCATGTATCGCCCAGGTCTTCTAGTTTTTTGTCATCAATTAGAGAATTAATATCATTGGTCAAACGCTGATAGAGCCTTCCTTCATCGCTCCAATTTTTCAGAGCTTCTTTTGGTTTATGGACAATAGATCCTTCTTCGACCACAAAATTTCCATCTTGGAAATAAACCTTTGCATTGTAATTCTTACTCTTGGGCAAGTAGTATTTGACACTAGGTTTCTTTTCTCGTTCTATGAAATTGATACCTTCAGCCTTAAGAAGAAACTCAATTTGCTGTATGTATGTCTGATAAGTTGTCTTATCAAATGAACTTAAGTTTGGCTCTTTATTTCGCGGTTCGGTGTTATCCAGAGTATATAAGCTGGACTTTTTTAATAGGTTGATAAAATGGAACTCCATGTAGTCAATGACATTCGCATCGAAAATATTATTGTCGCTCACAAACATGATGCAGTACGTCCAAAAGTCCTTATTTTTATCATGGTTTCCAATTCTCCCTGCGCCAAGTTTCGATTGACCAATGTAAATTGTCTTGAACCCATTTGTGTCCGCTTCATCACTGAAGAGAAAGTAGACTGCGTAATTTGTTGCGTAGTCTTCCTTTGCTACGTCCTTCAAATAATCTCGTTTGAAATAGAACCCACGAATCTGACTGCTACGATCTTGAAATACCTTTATTGCGGATGGATTGTTTTCATCTGGATAGTAATATGTTATTGTCCTAGGCATAATAGAATCCCTTCATTCATCAATTTGTTCTGGCTTGGTTAGTATTATGAAAAATCCTTTATAGTGTATCGGTTTGACTATTCATATACTTGATCTCATTTCCCCAACACAAGAAGTAGTTTTTGTATTCTATCTTCCGTATCTATGCCTTGATCATTTTGTGCTATAGCCATTTTCTCTACTTCGGCATCTGAATTTATGGTTTTTACAACATAGGCAGAATTTACACAGACTATATAATTATTACCATCAATTGCTCTTTGACCATAATGGTCCTTTGACAGTTTCTTTTTATAAGCCGCCTTTAAGAAGGGCTGATAGGTATTTTCAGAAATCTTTGACTCAGTTGACATAACGGAAAATTCGTATGGCTTATTTCCTATGTCATCCCACCAATATTTCCCGAAATTCCCCGGTCTGAAAAGGTCATATTTAATGTAATAATATCGCCATTCAAATTCGTTGTTGGCTTCACATTCTTTAATGTAGGTGTTAATTATTCCGGATAATAAATCATCTGAGAATGAATGAGCACGAGATAGCAACTCTTTTAGAACATCCTTTTTTCTGTCAAATCCATCATTACTGCTCTTGTGAAATAGATTACGC
>JAAZHB010000186.1 GCA_012510935.1 Clostridiales bacterium | reverse complement strand
CGAATCTCTTGTGCCAGCCTAATTCTTTTTGTTTCGTCTTGGAAAGTTGGAACAAATCTATAGGCTGCCATTCCCGCATATCCGTGAACATATGGGACATGTAGTTGTAGGATAAAGCTTAAGATAAGATCATTTGGTCTTGTTGTCATGACAAAGCCCATTGACATTATAATTATTGCAACTATTCTAAGGCCCAGACAAATAATGTCGTTAAAATCGCTTTTTGACCAGCTGAAAAACAATAAGCTTATTTCATTTTGCCCGTTATCTATCCCCTTTAACAAAAGCATGAAAAAAACAAAGATTCCTGCAATCAGAATAAAAGTTTTCATTTTTTTCAACAAATCAACAAAAGGGATATTGCCAGATATAGTTATTATAATTGAGCTGATAATAATAGTAAATGCTGGCATAACAGGATTCAACGAGCAGCTTATTAAAATTGTTACAGCTAATATTACAAATAGCTTTACACAAGGGTTCAAGCGATGGAAGAATGAATCTCTATCAATAAACTCAAACATCACACCCTCCATCTAAAACAATATTGAACATTTCTCGTCTACAGGTTTCATAACTATAAGTCGGCTCAAAAGAATTAAATATTTCTTTCATCTTAAGAGAAAAATTGTAAACACGAGGAGCCTCCTGCCGAACAGTCTCTAACAAAGCTTCATCAGCAAAAAATTGTTCAACAGAAATTTTCTTTACTAGTTTATCTTCCTCAACACAAATAACTGAATCTGCATACTGTGCAACAATATCCATCTCGTGCGTTATCATCACAACCGTTAGCCCTTCTCTGTTCAAACTCGCCAGCAAGTCCATTAACTCTAAACGATTATCATAATCCTGCCCATATGTAGGTTCATCAAGAATCAATATTTTCTGTTCGGTTAAAAGCATCACTGCAACACTTAATCTTCTTTTCTGACCCTGGCTTAATTCAAAAGGACTTTTGTTGCGTACTGAGCTTAGGCTAAAACGCTCTAGAACAGCATCTACTGTTCTTTTTTTCTCCTCCTCATTTTTCTCACTATTCTTGAGGCTAAATAAAATCTCATCCTCCAAATTGTTTGTTACAAACTGCCAGTCTGGATTCTGAAAGACTAGCCCTGTTTTTTTATATAATTCTTTTTTTGAGATTTTTTTCAACTCAGTCTCATCTATGTAAACATCGCCAACAATCTTTTCAATATTTTTTATTATGATATTTACAAGAGTCGATTTTCCAATTCCATTCGGTCCAACTATCGCTGTAAATTCACCTTTTTTAATATCTAGATGCTGGCATTGCAGTAGCCAATTCTTCATTCCTGGATACTTAAATTTTAATCCAGAAATTTTTATTGCATCTTCCTTGCTTTCCACTCTCTTTTCACTTTTAGTTTCATATATATCTATATAACTAGACTTATAAAACATTTTAATTTTTATATCTTCTAGTACTTTTTCTAAAGGGCGACTAACCTCTGCGTTTAATATATTATCTGCATAGTCAGTTACTACTTTATTGTTTTTATTATCACGTATCCAACTTCGGATAAGTTGGAGTTCCTCTGGCAAGAGCACTGGAAAATCTACCAGCTCCTTGTCAAAGAGTAACTTTGTAATAATCTGGTCTCTTTTACCTGTTAATCTTATCTTTCCATTTTCATCTATCAAACTAATTGTATCAACAAAACTCATAATTTCATTTAGATTATGTTCAACAATAATGATAGTTTTTTGTTCTTCCGCTTTTAACCTAAATAAAATTTCAGAAATCTCTTTTCGACTGGTACTATCGAGGTTCGCTGTGGGCTCATCAAATATATATACAGCGGAATTAAGGGCAATCCCACATGCAATAGCAATCTTTTGCTTCTCTCCTCCGGAAAGAGTGCTTAACATTTTATTTTCAGTGCCAACCATACCAACTTTCTCTAAGGCATTGGATATGCTTTCTTTGATTTTGGTTGGGGCAACATTCATATTTTCTAGTCCAAACGCTATTTCATCTTCCACCGTAAATGTGCAAAATCCGTTGTCTGGATTTTGAAAAATCAAGGAGATTCCGGCAGAAGCAACATCATCGCTAAATCTGATATTCCCTTCTAATTGGCCCTCAATAGATGTTTCAAGCAGCCCATCCAATGCATATAGCAGAGTTGTCTTTCCACATCCGCTAGAGCCAAGTATCAAATGCATTTTTTCTTTGTCAAAAGACAGCGTGACATTGTTAAGTGTCGCGCTGTCCTCTCCCATGTATTTAAATGAGACATTTTCTAAGGCAATCGCTTCTGACCTTATTACTTCGGAACTATTCACTGCATCTAAACCCTTTCAGTGTGCCTGTTTTCTTTACAGCCGAAGTAATTCCACAAACAAGCAATCCGCCAATAACGAGTGCACTTATCACTCTTACAACAACGATTCCAATAAGAACAGATGTTGCAACTTGACTGTATCCGAACACAAAATAGTCTCGAACGAATACCAAAAGTGATGCTAGAATTGGCCCAACAATCATAGATATTGCATTAACCTTGTATTTTGACAAAGCAAACCCTATTTCAATTCCAACAGCCTGTAGAACGCCTGCTAGAATTACCTGAACTCCATACGGACTTCCTAAAAGCAAGTTAACAACAGCTGTTAATATTGCACCATAAATAGCAAATCCCGGTTTTCTTACAATATACATTGGTAAGAACGCTGACAAAAGATATATCCCAAATGTTATTTCCATAAAAATTGGACCAAGCACAGCACTCATTGGCATATAGAAATAATCCAAAACCGTGTATATTACACCGATTACTGCAGCTACTAATGCTGCTACAACGATTTCTTTTGTTCTACTTTTCTTTTTATTCTCCATTTTTTCCTCCATAGTCTAGTAATCTCACAATAATGTGAGTGATTCATTATATCAAAAAGCAGATAACATTATTTCTTCTTTTCCATTGAAGTTTTTTATATTATATTTAATATTTAAATTGCACTTCGTCTCAATTTTTAAGAATTATACATATATTCCATCCCTACAGATGAAAGGATTTTGTAATGGCAACTACCCAATATGTACAATCAATACGCACCGAGCTCGAATCTCTAATAGACAAGAAATATCGAGATTTTTCAGCTCGCCTAATTCCAGGCTGCGACAATTTAATTGGTGTCCGGATTCCCGAGCTTCGCAAGATAGCCAAGCGCATCGCGAAAGACAATCCAATTGCCTATCTAAACTCGCAAGACGAGAAATATTTTGAAGAAACTATGCTCAAAGGTCTTATCATTGGATACATGAAAGAAGATATAGAAGTTGTTCTTGAACAGGCTGCCCTTCACATTCCCAAGATAACCAACTGGTCACTCTGCGACAGTTTCTGCTCTGGGCTCGGCAAAATCGTGCAGAAGAATAAAGCTCGCATGTGGGATTTTCTAGAAAAGTATTGGCGATCCGAGGAGGCTTACGATGTTCGCGTAGCTGTTGTTTTATATATGAATAATTATATCGATGAGCCCCACCTTAATGACCTTTTCTACAGATTCAACCAGATCAAGCTTGACCATTACTATGTGAAAATGGCTGTCGCTTGGGCAATCTCCGTTTGCTTTGTGAAGTTCCCTGAGCAAACAATGGTTTTCCTCAAGGACAACCAGCTAGATGATGAGACATATAACAAAGCCTTACAGAAAATCCGCGAATCATTGCGGGTGGATAAGTCTGCAAAAGAAGTAATAAAACCTATGAAAAGGTAGTTCTACTTTATCGTAAAGTGGCTGCGGCGGCACTCCAAGATGCCCTCTCTTCTGAGTTTGCTAATTTCAGCAGACAAACCGCTACGGTCCACTTCGAGATAATCAGCAAGTTCCTGGCGGTCAAACGGTATTTGAAAATCGTTGGACCGTTTTTCTTTTGCATGCATCAGAAGATAGGCCATCAACTTATCGCGCGTACTTCTCTTCGAAGTGATTTCGATTTTCTCGTTAAAAATTATATTTTTCCTTGCGACGAGATTTAGTAAATTGAAAATAATCTGACTGTGAAATTGGCAGGCGTTGCTGCAAGAATGCGTAATTCGATTAATGTCTATCATCAACGCTGCGCAATCTGAGTTAGCAACAATTGAGACAGGTAAATGCTTTGCTCCAGCGCAAGCAAAGGACTCGCCAAAAATATCCGCCGGCTCAAGTTGCGTCAAGATGCTGCGGTTTCCATAGTAGTCAACTCTAACGATTTTCGCCGAGCCACTCAGCAGAATGCCAAGTTGTGTCGCAGGCGCGCCCTCTGCAAAAATACTTTCTTCCTTCTTATAAAAATGCGCCTTAACACCGAGGCATTTCAGCAAAGAATCAAGTTCACTGTCTGCAATCCGATCAAATAAAGCGCATTTTCTCAAAATATCAAAATATTTATCCATAAAAAATCTCCATTTGTTGAAAATTCAACATGCTTTCTAGCCTCATTATATTAATCTATGTACATAAAGTCCATATGATTTCAAATTAAAGACGAATTGTTAGGAGGATATAACAATGATTAGGAAAATTATTACGATTGATGAAGATAAATGTAATGGTTGCGGAGCTTGTGCCGAGGCATGTCACGAAGGCGCAATTGCTATGGTTAACGGTAAAGCAAGACTTATGCGTGATGACTATTGCGATGGTCTAGGTGATTGCCTCCCTACATGTCCTACAAAAGCGATTAGTTTTGTCGAGCGTGAAGCTGCCGCTTATGACGAGGCGGCTGTTCTCGCAGCACAGAAAGCAAAACATAATAAGCAAGGCGAAACATTGCCATGTGGTTGCCCTGGGTCACAGTCAAAAGCCATTGAGCATCACGACTGCTCTTGTTCGAGCGAAGAAGTTGCAACCGAAATGCCAAGCAGACTTTCTCAGTGGCCTGTACAGATAAAGCTTGCACCTATTAATGCTCCATATTTTGACGGAGCCAAACTTCTTATTGCGGCCGATTGCACCGCCTATGCCTTTGCTAATTTCCACGAGAAATTTATCAAAGGTCATGTCACTCTTATTGGTTGCCCTAAGCTTGATGCAGTTGACTACTCTGAGAAGCTCACTGAAATTATCAAAAGCAATGATATACAAAGCGTTACAATCGTACGCATGGAAGTTCCTTGCTGCGGAGGGCTTGAATTCGCTGCAAAGCAAGCACTTCAAGGCAGTGGCAAATTCATTCCATGGCAGGTTGTGACAATTTCAACAGATGGAAGAATCCTAGGGTAGGACAAATGACGGATATTAACTCACCAAAGTTTAATATCCGTCATTTTTTATGTGCTATATCTTCTATTTATTTTAATACAGTTTATAACGCATTGATTTCTGATTGGAGCTGTCCCATGAATTTAATTAATTAATCTAAAGGGGGATACTCCCCAAAAATCATCTCACTCATATTGTTATAATCTTCCTCAAGTGTCTGTAAGCGATAATCTGGTGGAACAAGAAGTAATGCGCCCGTCATGGCTTCCTCATATTTTGCCCATTTCCGTGGATAAAACTTCATTTTGAACTCCACAACATGCTTCAATAAATCTAAGTTGTGGTATGCCGCATCCTTATTATCTGAATGCGCAATACAATACAAATCATAATAGTGCCTTGAATACCGTTTGGGCATTTCCAGATTTTCAGGGCGATTTGCTTCGTGATGCAGAATGGTTAATTTCTCCCAGAAGGTTCTTTCAACAGCAGCTGTAAGAACACTGGTGTACGCCTGCTCGAAAACAGAAGGATAAATCTCTGCAACATATGGGTGAATTAATTTTCTATTTGACGGTGTCCACGCTGCCAACGCACCAATTTCTAATCGAATAATCTGCAATACTGATTCTGTCTGGAACATTTTTGGATACTGAAAGCAAATTGTTTGAGCATCCATTTCATCTATATATAAATTTGCCGGTTCTCCAATTAGCTCTGTAACATCTTGTATCATTTGTGGCAGCAAAGTTTCCCGCAAAAAGACTTCCGCCCTTACATTGGCTTCTTTATTGAAAGTGTCCTGTTTTGTATTACTTCGGTGCAGCCAAGGTTCTTCCTTACTATATCCAATGACTCTCCAATCGAGAATAAGATCAATATCCTCTGAAAAGCGTTGAATTAAATCATAGCACTTTGAAAGACTTGTGCCGCCTTTGAAGGTAAATGTGTCTTTCCACGGGCAATCATGAAACAGATAATCCAACATCAAACATACCCAAAAGTCCTTTTCTATAATCGCTTCATGCATACCCACTTTCTGCGCCGTATTACGAAACAGAATTCTTCTGTCTGCTGCGGATAATTTAGCTATTTTTTTCATCTTCGCCCACCTTTACACATATTTTCTTAATGAAGCCGTACACCCATGCAGTAGATTGCTTTGCTTCTTGCAACAAAATTGTTTTTTCTTCCGAAGTTAAAAGCTTTTGTAATTGCGAAATAGTGTTATCGTCAATATGTTCTTTCCCCAATGCTTTTAACGCTTGAATGACAGTTGCTGTCTTATAAGATAACCCCGATATATCTTTATTGCTTCGATGTTTGAATTCTAATTCCACTGTACCAAATTCAAATTGATTATACGGTCCATCACTGATATAAGACCACTTAGATGATACCTGTGCGGACAAGCCTAACTGATTGAGAGCCGTATTTCCAGATGGTGCAATCGTCCATCCATATTTTCTTGCCAACGCCATGGCAACATGATGTGGAGATGGTGCTTCGTACTCATTCAGAAGTTGGCTAAAGGCAGGGTAATAATAAACGCCCCTAATAATTCGATAAATCTTCCCAGCCTGCTCCTGTCTGGACAATACCTGCCGAATTGTATTGATGTCAGCTATGTCTGCAAAATCGGAAGCTACAAAAATATCCTCTGTTCCAAACTGCTCAATACGAGAAATAATTAAGTTGTTGATTTTTGTGCTTGCCATTACACACACCTCTCTTTCCATTTGTAATGAATATTATATAGTTTTCATTACAAAATTGCAATATCGTTAAGACTAATGACGGATATTAACTCACCAATGTTTAAAAAACTCTCAGAATAACGACTTTTCATCGGTGCCTGGACTTCTATGTGGTTATAGTATTCTTTATGCAACTTGCACATCGTGTTCTTACATTTGCAAGAGAACTTAATTACATTGCGGTAATACCAGGCTGTTTCTCCAGAAATTCTAGAGCCTTTATTACATTGCCAACTTTATCATTAAACAACCCTGCTTTTAAAGGGGTCGAATTCGACGCCTTTAAGAATGGATGAGGGTCAAACGCCTTTACATTATTCCAACAAAAGTGGATTTCTTCCACTAATCCAATCGGTTTATTGTCTAAATCAGGTCGAAATGAAAAAAAGATAATCCATCGCTAACAAAGCTTACATAGCTTAAAAAATTCAAGAACTTAAAGTGATAAATGGGTACAAGGGTAGGACACTTAAAGGTTAAAAAATGTAAGAATTTCACATCTAAAAATAAAAAATTTGACTAAGTAAAAAGCCCTGAACTCACTGAAATCACAGTGTTTTCAAGGCTTTTTAATATGGTGTCCCGAAGAGGATTCGAACCTCCGACACCCGCTTTAGGAGAGCGGTGCTCTATCCCCTGAGCTATCGAGACGAATTTTGAATGAATAAATAATAACATAAGAATGTGAAGGATTAAAGGGGATATGTTCAGTTTTATTGTAATGAAAAACAAAATAGAGTAAAATCAACAAGTACGACAATTTGATTTGTGTCGTCAACCAAATAATGATTTTCACCACTTATGAAGACACTAGAAATAACTAAGAAGCGAGAATAATAATATGTATAACATTAATCAAATTCAATCAGAATACAAAACCAAGCTCATAACCTCTGATTATGCTGCAAGCCTGGTAAAAAGCAACTATCGAATAAACTTTGGACTTGGAACTGGCACATCTGTCTACATGGACAGAGCTCTAGCGAAAAGACTACAGAACGACACTCTGCTCCGTGGCCTTGAGATTCAAACTCAGATTGCTATCCGTCACGATGTGCTTGAGACATTTAAAGCGACCGAATCTCCTGAAATCGCGAGATTCTATACAACTCATTTTGGTGCTCACGACAGACTCATGCAAAGCTCCGGCAACGCATGGTATGTTCCTATGCTCTTTAACGAGGAGCCTCTTTATTGGTCACAGGAAGGCAATCAATTTGACATTTGTTGTATTCAGGTTGCACCAATGGATAAATATGGCAACTTCAACTTTGGCCCAATCAATGCTGATCTTTGGGGCATTATCAAGAACTCCAAGACAGTCATTGTTGAGGTAAACACTAACATCCCAATTGCGCTCGGAAGAGACTCCCACATCAACATCTCTGAGGTAAATTATATTATCGAAGGAGATAACCCTGTGCTTGCAGAGTTTCCGCCAAAGCCAGCAACGGAAGAAGACCGTCGCATTGCTGAGTTTATTGTAAATAGAGTTAACAACTACAGCACATTGCAACTTGGCGTAGGCGCTGTACCTAACAGTGTTGGAACTTTACTTGCGGAATCAGATGTTAGAGACCTCAGCGCGCATAGTGAAATGTTCGTTGACGGATATGTAGAACTGTATAATGCAGGAAAACTAACTAATAGAAAGCCTATCGACAAAGGTCTTTCAGTATATACATTCGCAGGCGGAAGCAAGAGAGTTTACGACTTTATCGACGATAACCCTATTTGCTGCTGCGCACCTGTTGACTATGTAAACAATGTGCATGTAATTTCATCAATTGATAATTTCATTTCAATTAATGGATGCGTTGGCCTTGACCTATATGGTCAGGTTTGTTCAGAGTCTGTTGGATTCAGACATGTCAGCGGAACCGGCGGACAGCTGGACTTTGTGCTAGGAGCTTTCCTTTCTAGACAGGGAAAGAGCTTCATTTGCACTCATTCAACTAGAACAGATAGAGATGGAACCCTCCATTCGCAGATTCATCCGACACTTCCGCAGGGTTCAATTGTTACAACGCCAAGAGCCGCAGTAAACTATGTTGTAACTGAATTTGGTGGAGTTAACCTAAAGGGTAAGTCAACATGGCAAAGAGCCGAGGCACTAATCAGCATTGCTCACCCAGAGTTCAGAGAGGAACTAATTCTAGAAGCTGAGAAAATGGGCGTGTGGAGGAACACAAGTAAAGGCGAATACTTATAATGTATAGAGAAGCACTTAGACAGGCATGGGTCGAGATAGACCGAGATGCCATTAGACATAACTTAAAATATATTAAAGAAAAAGTGAGCGACGCAGACATCATTGCAGTCGTAAAGGCTGACGGTTACGGTCACGGAGCAGTGGAAAGCGCAAAGATTTTTGCAGAAGCCGGAGTCAAATGCTTTGCTGTTGCAACAATTTCTGAGGCCATTACGCTTAGAGAGGCTGGCATTACCGAGGACATTCTTGTTCTCAGCCTTACTCCTCAAATTTGCGCAGATGTCGTAATCGCATATAACCTTATCCCCCTCATTGGTTCAATGAGGGCTGCTGAGGCATTATCAAAAGCCGCGTCAGAAATGGGTTCTGTCGGAACAGCCAAAACAATTAATTGCGTTTTTGCGGTAGATTCAGGCATGGGCAGAATCGGATATAGAATCGAGACTCCTTTTTCGAGAGAACATGCACTTGAAGAGTACCAGCGAATATCAGCACTTCCCGGCTTGGAAATTGTTGGAATCCTAACTCATTTCTCATCGGCGGATGAAGAAGATCGTTCTTATACCGAGCAGCAGATTGCACATTTTGATGATTTTGCAGAAATGCTTAGTGGCAAAGGATTCAATCCTAAGAAATTTGCATCAAACTCTGCCGCTACTATGGTTTTCCCTAATGCAAAATACGATGCTGTACGCGCAGGAATCATTCTATACGGCTTCTCTCCATCCGGCTATTTGCAAGAGGCTTGCTCTAGCCTTAAGCCGGCAATGTCTGTTAAAGCCAATATAGCATATATTAAAACAGTCCCAGCGGGATCATGAGTGAGTTACGGTCGCAAATTCGTATGCACGAGGGACACTCAAATTGCAACAATTTCTATCGGTTATGCGGATGGGTATCCTAGGGGT
>JAAZHB010000185.1 GCA_012510935.1 Clostridiales bacterium | reverse complement strand
GTGCTGCAGAAGTTATTGCATATGGCACAGCTGTAAAGTTCAAATAGGATAATAATCTGAGAGCCCTCAGTAATATGGTATAGGTACTATTCAGATAAGAGATAACTAAGTGAAAATGCAAGATGACCCTACTGATGGTTTACATCGGTAGGGTTTTTGTATGCACGAAAAATCTATAAATTTTCATATATGTATTGACATAGTTTTCGATAGATGTTATCTTAAATATGCGGCAGTTAACCATTGCTAACTAAAATTAGCGATAACTAATCATTGGGCCGTACGACGAAATTTGTTAGATATAAAATTTTTAAATATAGAGTTTTAACTGTTAGAATGATTTGGAGGAAAGAAATGAGAATTGCGTTTGCAGGGAACCCGAATAGTGGCAAAACCACAATGTATAATGCGCTTACTGGTAAGAGTGAGCGAGTTGGAAATTGGGCAGGGGTAACCGTAAATAGGAAAGAAACAGCAATTAAAGCCGAGTTTACGGGAATAAAAGAACAAGTGATAGCGGTCGATCTGCCAGGCGCTTATTCGATGTCGCCATTTACACCTGAGGAGAGTGTTACAAGTGGTTATGTAAGAAATGAGAAGCCTGATGTTATTATAAATATAGTTGATGCTACTAATTTGAGCAGAAGCTTATTTTTCACAACACAGATTCTTGAACTAGGCATTCCAGTTGTTGTTGCCCTTAACAAGAGTGATATTAACGATAAGCAAAAGACTTCAATTAATGATAAAATACTTGCAGAGACGCTTGGCTGCCCAGTTGTAAAAACTATTGCTACCACGGCTGGTGATGCGGGCCTTAGAGAGGTTGTAAAGAAGGCGATTGAGCTTAAAGACACGACTCAAACTCCGTCGTTTATTGCAAAAGACATCAATCTTCATGACAAGGAAGAAGTTGAGAAAGAAGATAGAAGAAGATATTCCTATGTGAATGAGCTGGTTTCACAAGTTGAAATAAGAGAACGCAAAACAAGCCAGAGGAATTATCAGGACACTATTGATTCAATTATTACTAACAAGGTCATAGGTGTCCTAGTGTTTGCAGCAGTTATGTATGGTGTATTCTGGATCTCACAGGCTTGGCTTGGACCACTTCTAGCAGATTGGCTCGTTGGATGGATAGAAGCTTTCCAGAATTTTGTTGCTGGACAGCTCGACGGATCTCCACTTCTATCAGCTATACTTGCTGATGGAATAATAGGTGGTGTAGGAGCAGTCGTAGGATTTTTACCTCTAGTTATGGTAATGTATTTTCTCATTGCAATACTAGAAGATTGCGGGTATATGGCGCGTGCCACTGTTGTTCTTGATCCAATATTTAAAAGAGTGGGACTCTCAGGAAAGTCTGTAATTCCAATGGTAATCGGCACTGGCTGTGCTATCCCCGGAATTATGGCAGCTCGTACAATTCGCGATGATAGAGAAAGAAGAACTACGGCGATGCTTACACCATTCATGCCATGCGGGGCTAAGCTTCCAGTAATTGCACTTTTTGCAGGCGCGTTTTTCCCAGAAGCATCATGGGTAGGGCCTACGATGTACTTTGTTGGAATTGTATTAATTCTTCTTTGGGCTCTTATTGTTAAAGGTATTACTGGGTACAAATATAGAAAATCATTCTTTATTATGGAGATGCCGGAATATAAGGTACCAAGCTTGAAGAGGGCAACTATGTCAATGCTTGGAAGGGCAAAAGCTTATCTAATTAAAGCCGCTACAATTATACTTGTGTGCAACTTAGTTGTTCAGATAATGCAGAAGTTCAATTGGAGTTTCGAACTAGTGCCAGCAGGTATGGAGAAAACATCAATTCTAGCTAGCATTGCTTCGCCGTTTGCGGTACTCCTGATTCCGCTAGGATTTGGGGCATGGCAGCTTGCTGCAGCATCTATCACAGGATTTATTGCAAAGGAGAATGTAGTTGGAACTCTTGCTGTTGTATATTCTGTTACAAAGTTTATCGATGTTGACAAACTTGCTCTAACTGGTGGAGCTACACAGGTAGCCACAGTATTCGGATTATCGTCATCTGCTGCACTTGCATACCTGATGTTTAATCTATATACACCACCTTGCTTTGCGGCTATTGGTGCGATGAACTCTGAAATAATGGATAGAAAATGGCTGTGGGGAGGAATTGGTTTGCAATTCGGAACAGGTTATTCTGTAGCATTTATTGTATATCAGGTTGGAACACTAATCACTGAAGGACACCTTGGTACAGGCTTTGTCCCAGGCCTTGTTGCAGTAATCGCTATGGCTCTCATAGTTGTAATAATTGCACGCAATTCTCATGCGAAGTTTGATAAAGAATATTCATTACATGATAATAAAGCTGTAGAGGTATAAAAGTGAAGGAAATAATTGCAATAATTGCATTGATTATAATAGTGGGCGCCGCACTTGCGTACATTATTAAAGAAAAGAGAAAAGGCACTAGGTGCATCGGCTGTCCTTATGCTGGGAATTGTCATAGTAACGGCAAAAATCAGTGCCGCAAATAGAAGAAGCAAATATGTCGTACACCGAGTAGTATTTCATGCTACTCGGTTTTACAAGGTGCAAAAAAGATGCACTCTTTATCAAGAGTACATCTTCGCAAAATCAATTCTATATTATTATTTATTGCTTAGTGTGAGAATGCTTCTTCAAGGCTTCAAAAGTGACATCACTAATACAATGTTCAATCTTACATGCATCAGAGACAGCAATTGCATCTGGCACTCCAAGCTTCTTGAACAGATCCGACAAAAGCGTATGGCGCTCAAAGACTTTTGCTGCAATGCTTAAACCCTCTGAAGTTAAATGAATGAAACCATATTCGTCTATAGTAATATAATCGTTAGCCTTTAATAGCTTCACTGCTCTGCTAACACTTGGCTTAGAGAATCCCATATGTTCGGCAATATCCAAAGAGCGAACATTATCTTTCTCTTGCGATAAGACATATATCGTTTCTAAATACATTTCTCCTGATTCTTGTAATTGCATGATGACACATCCTTTCTTTCTCAATGAAAACATCATAGCACAGACCTTAAAACTCTTCAAGTTTGCTTTTGCAACGGAAATTCTTATATCATTGGCGTATCGAGTAGCAAATGCGTAAGTCCAATCTAACTGAACCTAAGCACTATTTTTTTCTAAAACAATAATAAGGTTGTATGTTACAATATTGATAATAACTATAGGTAGAGAAGGCAAGATAGGAGATGATATCAGGATGCAGAAAATACTTATTATAGAAGATGATTTGATTATTGCGTCGTCAATCCATAAATATGTTGAGAGTTGGGATTATGATAGCCATATTGTCGAAGACTTCAAGGATGTAATCGGCGAATTTAAAGAATACGACCCTGACTTGGTTCTGATGGATATCACCTTGCCTTTTTATAATGGATACCATTGGTGCAGCGAGATAAGGAAAATATCTAAAGTTCCCATAGTTTTTCTTTCATCAGCCGCAGACAATATGAATATTGTAATGGCCATGAATATGGGCGGAGATGATTTCATTAAGAAGCCGTTTGATCTTGATGTCATGATGGCAAAACTACAAGCTATACTTAGAAGGAATTACGAATATGCTCAGCCAATGGAATCAAGCTGTCTTAAATACAATGAACTTGTACTCAATCTTTTAGATGCTTGCTTCGAGTATGAAGATAACAAGGTGGAGCTAACAAAGAATGAATTCAAAATTCTAGAGGTACTTATTAGAAAAGCCGGAGAGATAGTATCTAGAGATGACATTATGGTTAAGCTCTGGGACACAGACAGTTTTGTGGATGAGAACACATTAACTGTCAATGTTAACAGGCTGAGAAAAAAACTAGAGAAGGCCGGCGCGGCTGACTTCATCGGTACCAAGAAAGGCATGGGTTACTATTTAAAGTAGTTGCTAAGTAACATCAAGAAGAATTATTATGTTTAGAAAATATTTAAAAACCAGAATACAAGCAATTGTATTATTTGCAATATTTGCAATTATTTTTGTGGTGGTAACAAACCTCGGAGGCGACAACCAGAGAAATAGCATATATGCAATT
>JAAZHB010000184.1 GCA_012510935.1 Clostridiales bacterium | reverse complement strand
GCTTACATACTGGCTAATCTCTTCGCAGAAAAGCATTGAATAAGCCATTCCACCTGTGTAAACGAAAGCATCTACATCAAAATGAAGTACAGCGGCCATTGTTCCGATATCCTTAGCAAGCTGGTAAGCGAAAGCCTTGAAGATGTCCATCATCTTCTCATCGCCTGCAACAGCCTTATCTTCTACTGTTCTGAAGTCCATTGTTCCTGTGTATGAATATACGCCAGCTTCCTTACCAATAATCTTCTTAACCTCAGCCTTTGTCATTCCTTCCTGGAAGCAAAGATTTACAAGTGCGTTTGCTGGAAGAGAACCACCTCTATCCATTCCCATAGCACCCTCATCCTTAACATTGTTTACATCAACAACTCTACCATGCTTATGAGGAGCTACTGAAACTCCACCGCCAAGGTGACAAACGATTAGGTTGCAATCCTCGTACTCCTTGCCAAGCTGCTCTGCTGCCTTACGAGCAATAGCCTTCTGGTTAAGAGCGTGAAAGAAGCTCTGTCTCTCGAATCCTGGAAGGTTAAGTCCGGATACTCTTGCGATTGGCTCAAATTCATCAACACATACAGGATCTACGAAAAATGCTGGAATATTCTCTGGGTCAGCAAGTTCCTTTGCGATGTATGCGCCTACATTTGAAGCGTGCTCGCCATAAGGAGGGTTCTTAATTGACTCGATAACAGCATCGTTAACCTTGTATGTTCCTGATGGAATGTGCTTGAAAAGTCCACCTCTTGAGCAAATTGCATCAAAATCTGAAATCTGGTAGCCATGCTCATGAACTGCGTTAAGAATTGCTTCCTTACGGAATGGTACCTGCTCTACAACATAATGATACTTAGCAATTTCATTAGCATCGTGATCGATACCAACCTTCATTACCTCGTTCTCATCCTCGTAAACAGCGATCTTTGTTGAAGTTGCACCTGGGTTAATAATAAGAATTTTCATGTAGGGTATTCTCCTTTCACCTTCATAGTAAAAAAATTCTAGAATTTTTATTTAACTTATTAAATATGCGCTTTTTCGCACATATTAATAGGATATATCATTTGGCCACTTTCTTTCAAGTAATATCGCGATAAAAAACAAATATTCACAAAAAACTTTTAAAAATAATTCAAAAATCGCCGATATGTTGCTACCAGCGATTTTCGAATTAAATATATTTCTTTGTGTTATGAAAGGTAATTAAATATGGCAATTTTAATTAACTATAAATACGACTAATCTTCATAGGTCTTTCTTAGAATATAGAATCCATCATCTAGTGCATCGATGATTATATTTCCCCTATCATCAACGATTACATCCTCTGTGCATGCAATATGAGGACCCTTGAACGGGAAGAAATGTGATGTTGGATTTGGAGGAATAAAGTATGCCTTCTCTTTAATATAGTAAGGATCTGATACATCATATATTCTAAGTCCAGCGTGAAAATAGCAATTATAAACTACGTCGCCTCTTTGCTCAAGCCATGGTTTATTACTCATTGGCTCATGCAAATTGTGTGGACCAAACGGGCCCTGAACGCCAAGAGCATAAGTATTGAAATTTGGTGCAGGAAAATCCTCTGGTACTTCGGGGTATGGGAATTCTGCAACAAGTCTTGGCTTATCTGGTTCTCTTACATCAATCATGTGTATATTGTTCAATGCTTGAGCATGTTTTATTACGCCTTCTTCAAAGAACTCAAATCTTTCGCCTTCATTGGTTACCACACAGAAGTCGCGTCCTGGAAGTGGCAGTGCAGTATGTGTACGAGCTCCTGCAAGCTCGCTTGAGAAAGCAGGCATTAACTTGAGGTTACCAAGGCATCTAGGTCTCTTATAGTTTGCAACATCAAGTACATAAAGGCCATCGCCGCTGTAACCAAGATATGCTTTGTCCCCGACAACAAATGGAGGCCCATGGAGCCATCCTTTATCCATAAAGCTAGGTATATGTCCTGCTGAATGATCAACTGTGCGGCCTGGATATCCGTCAACATATTGATGAGGTGCCCACCATCTACCTTCTTCATAAGGCTTTGTTGGATCAGAAATATTTATTATTCTATAAATAAGTCCTTCAAACTCATCACACTCTGCCGAAAGGTGAACAAAATCGCCACCATTATACATAAATCTATGAACACCCATTGAATGAGGAACGCCGCAATCCCAGTAACCAAGAAACTCTGGATTCAGAGGATCATTCTTAAGACTATATATTCTTATTCCCTGTTCTGACTTTATATCTGCTAATTTTGCTTTGTCAACAAGAGCACCTGGACCGCCGCCTGAAGTCATTGCGATAATCATTAAATCATCCGCAATTTGAATCTTCGGAATTGAGGTTGTTGGATATTCTTCAATATCAAATGGTACAAACTTTTTAATAAACTCAGGATTTTTAGGGTCTGTAACATCATTAATCATTACACCTACCCCATTTGGCCCTGCAGCAAAGCATGCGCCATACAGCAAGTATCTTCCATCAGCAGCTTTATACAAAGCCATTTGGAACATACCGCAGGTTTTATCCATTTCGCAAAATGAAAGAACTTCTAGATTTTTAATATATCCGTCATTTCCCTCACCTTTTGAGTAAAAATATTTTGGCATTTCACCCTCCTACTTCTCTAAATCAACTTACTTCTTATTTATTGTTCTATGAATTTTATCAAGAAGTGCTCCTACATAATATACTCCCACAAGCATTGCTATAGCAATTTGAACGGCTAAAGATGTCAACGGAGTGATCGTATCTAAGCTCATTGCAAGCATTCCAATTGCCCAACCTGAAAGCCATGATGGAAGATAGATGTACCTATTTAACCTATGAGCAATCAATACCGCTGCGAATCCAAGTATGAAAAGCACCAAGAATAAATAAATATCCGTATTTCCGGAAACACTTCTCATAATGCTATTTGTTATTAGCGACCAAAAGTCACCAAGTATAAATCCTATTGCCATTCTATGTGAATCAGCAAAAACATTCCCGTTAGCAACATATAGCCCCGCGCAGATTAAAGCTATCGCTCCGACAGAGTTACCTAGATGCGAGCTTGCAACCGCCCACAAGGGAGGCAATAGCCCAATCAACAAGGCAAGTGATATTATTTCTTTCCTATCTTTGCTCATCGCTTATTATCTCATAGTTATATATCCATGATATTGTGTAAGATTATCTGATCTAGCAATATCCGATAGGAAAATACTTGTAATACCGAAAGACTTCTTTAAATATGGGAAATCTTCTGTCTCTGCCCATGAAGGCTTGGCAACTTTCTTAGCTGCAGTTTCAACAGCATTTATCCAAGCGCTTTGGCATGGGAACCACATTTCAAATACGCGATCAAACTGGCAATCATTAACATCCTTCTCTATGCGACTAGATAGAATTCTTGTTGTCTCTTCTTGGTCTGCAAAGGCCGGAACAAACTCTTCTTTGAACCACTTGTCGCCTTCCTCAAGGCTAACGCCTTCTGGATAATTGATTACTGCCTGCCATCTATAATTTGGTCCATCTTCAACGGTTCTTCCTTCACCTTTGAAGTCATCTTCCCACCATACAGGCACAAATGCGAAAACAAAAGGTACTGTACCCATTGTCTCATCTCCCTTTGTTGAGCGCGCATCGTCTCCCTCAAAATTCTCTTCATTGCTCTTGTCTATGAAATGCGAGTCCCCCTCATCAGGAAGATTTCCCTGCCATACAAGAACATCTTTAGGGAAATACTCTGTAAGAGCTTTGTGGTGAATGAAAGTCTTCACATCATTAGGATTAGCCATCCAATAGTGTTCTGTGAGCTGCATTCTTACTGCACCATAGCTCATTCCTCCCGGAGGCACTGGAAGTGCTTGGTAAAATGCATATTTTGACACGTATGGGCCAAACTGCGAAATGCTATCTGGCACATGGTATCTATATAGCCAATTCTCTAGCTTAATTCTATAATCTTCCTTTGCACAGTCAACATAAATCAAGCTTCTAACTGGATAAAAATCTGGTCTGTTCATATTGAACTCCTCCTCATTTTAAATCGTCTGTTCGTTATATTACTTCAACCGGCAAACCTATGCAGGCTTGCCGGTTTATTTCATCATTATCTCTCTGGCTTTGTTCCAGTGATGAATTCCGCATATTTTGCTTTTCTTGACTTAAATTCGTCTGTCTTCTTAAGCTCCATTAGCTTTCCTTCGTTCTCTTTGATGTCGTCTACATGCTTGAATTTACCACTCATTGTGTCGTGAGCAAACTTCTCCATCTCTGCTGGGAATTCAAATGTCACTTTGTCTCCATCAACCTTTAACTCGCCTTCAAGACCACATGCACAGCAAGTTGCACTACCATCATTCTCAATATGGAAATTTCTACAATGGCAGTGAGGACATACTCCAGGATCGCCAACCCACTTAGCTTCATCATAATTCTTTGCTGCATTTGCTAGCTCTACTCCGATTTCATGGCTTCTCTTTACCTTGTCATCATCCATAACAATGCACTTTGACCATGAGAATACCTCTGTGTCCACTACTTTCCACATTGGTGTAAGAGCTAGATTTAAGAAATCACACTGAATTCTTGTTGACCAGTCAGAACCACCTATTCCGATAAAGGATACTACCTTCTCCTTCAAGATACGAGGATCTGGTGATGTGCCGCCTGTTGCCTTTGAAATGTCGATTCCAATTGCAACCATAGCGCTATCGTTTCTTGGTCCAAAGCGGTCTGTAATAGTTCTAAATAGTCCGGATGCTCCCTTTTCAAAGATTGGAATTGACCATACGATTGCGTCTGCATCCATAATCTTATCTCTTAGCCATTCAAAGTCGTCATTTAGAATGCAAGCTCCGCCCTTACCACTCATCATGCTCATTACACAAGCTGTACATCCTGTACAATGCTTAATCTCTAAGTCATTTAGATTTATGAATTCGATCTCATCTGCGCCTGCTTCCTTTGCGCCCATAAGTGCCTCTTTGCACATTGCATCATTGTTACCATTTTTTGAACCGCCTGATAAGCCTAATACCTTCATCTCATTTCCTCCTTAAAATTGCTTTCTATATTATTATTTTTCCGTTAAAAAGTTTTCTACATTACTATTGTTTAGCTTCTTTCTGTTTTGTTCTTCTTCGTTCTGCTATTATTCCGCTATTACTCAGCTTCGTTGTGCATTACTGGCTCTTTACATATTGCTCTTGAAAGATTGTCTGAAACACCATTCCAAAGCATTGCTATAATCAAGGTTGGAACATAACAAGGGATAAAGCCTCCTAAAACAGCAACCATATACTCCGCAAAACTGCCATGTCCGAATAAAAGGACCCCTACTGCAGTCATTATTAGGTCGAGGATAACTACAAATACAAAGGCAACTACTAGGTTTAGCAATAGTCCAAACTTAAATGTTCCCGGCTTTGAATGCTTAATTGCAAAGTTAAAACCCCACTTTGGTGCTGGGATAAACATATTAATAAGAAATGTTAGAACATATGCAATTGCAAAATTCAGGAAAAAGCTTTGCATCGTAAGATTGCCAGCTAGCAATAATGCAATGACTGTAATTATAATACTAAGAGGTAAGTCCATTATTAATGCATAGACTGCAGTAAGTTTTCTACTCTTTTCCATTTCAACTCTCCTATGTTTCAATAGTGTTAAAAAATAAACAGGATCCTTTTGACTACATTTTAGTCAAAGAATCCTGCTTTGTATAATTACTATTAATAGATGAACTTCATAACACTTAGGTTATAACAACATCACGCTGCCTTCCTATTCATCTTTGAGATTTGATTGAATTGTGTCTGCTAGAATATCTACCACTCTATTGATAATATCGTTCTCCTGTTCTCTCATTGTGGCAATGCAAATCTTATCTGACTTCTCAATCGGAATCCATTTCAAATCATCTGAACCTTTTGCCCACGCCCACATATCTGAAAATGCAACCCCCATATTATTTCTTACAAATGTAATCATCGTCTCATTATTATGAACGAGCTTTACTTTTGGAGAGAAATTATATGGCTCGCAATATGAGAAAATCGCTCTGCTTACAATTTTATCTGCAACAGCCCATGGCGCAATGAATAATTCATCTTTGAAATCAGTCGGCGCCACATCATCTTTCTTAGCATATTTGCTATCTGCCGAATAGATAATAATTTTCCTAAGGTTAAAAACATCTTGGCACTTTATTTCCTCAAGCCCTCTGAATGAATTCTTCATAGAAAGAACTATATCTAGATTATTTGTAAGCAAAAGTGTTGATAGCTCTTTAATTCCACAGCAAGCAACAGAAATCTCGATATTGGGGAAATCCTCTTCCATCTTGACAATAAAGTCATGGAAAAACGACGATAAATCCCAGCCTTCAAGAAAGCCTATGCGTATTAATTGTTTATCTTTCCTTTGCAACTTAGATACCTTATGCTGTAACTTCCTTAGTTCTAGCTTCATATCCCTAAAGTAATCATAATAAAGCTGCCCTGCTTCAGTCAGCTTAGTCTCCTTATTATTTCTATAGAAGAGTTGTGCCCCTAGCTCTTTCTCAAGCAATGCAATTTGTCTTGATATAGCCGGTTGAGAGACAAACAACTCTTCGGAAGTCTTAGTGAAGCTTTGATTTGTAGCAACTGCCATGAAATAATCTATTTGCAAATCATTCATTTTCACCCTCCTACAAAGGAATTTTCCTACAGATGCGCATAAAGGCAGAGCAAGATATCCTTACTCTGCCCTATAATTCTACTCTTCAGACTCAAGTCTTACAACTAGCTGTCCCGACTTAACAGAAGCGCCTTCCTTTACATAAACCTTCTCAACAACACCATCTCTTGTCGCAATTACATTTGTCTCCATTTTCATTGCTTCAATAACTGCAACAGGTTGTCCAGTCTGAATTTCATCACCCTTCTCAACAAGAACTTTAACGATAGTTCCTGGAATATTTGCTCCAATATCCGACAAATCTTCATCATTAGCAAATTGAATTGTCTCTCCAGCAACTGCTCTTGTAAGGGCCTGTCTATCCTTAATGGATATAACTCTTCTATTGCCATCAACTGTGAATGTTAGGTCTCTAACTCCTGCCTCATTTGGTTCCTCAACTCTGTCCAAAGTGATAACCATGGTTTTTCCCTTTTTGAGAGTTACCTCAATTGTCTGCCCAAGTCTAATTCCATGGAAGAACACATCGCTTCCCATATTACGGAAATCCCCATTGTCTTTTCTCTTAGTAATGAAGTCGTCGAAAACCTTATTGTACATCGAGTATGACACTTGTTCTTGATCGGTTCCCTTTAGTCCAAGTTCATCAATTAGATGTCTCTTAATCTCTTCAAAGTCATCATCTGGCAGTAGTTCGCCTGGTCTACATGTAATAGGGGTTCTACCTTTCAACACAACCTTCTGAAGCTCTTCTGGAAAACCTCCTTCTGGTTGTCCCATCATTCCCTCAAAATATGTAACTGAGGAGTCTGGGAAATCGACAGATTTACCTTTCTCAACAATATTCTCAGGTGTGAGATCATTCTGAACCATGAAGATTGCAAGGTCTCCCACAACCTTTGACGATGGTGTAACCTTAATAATGTCACCGAGCATTTTGTTAACCTCGACATACATATCCTTTACTTCATCGAACTTATATCCGATGCCGAAGCTCTCAACCTGAGGCTTGAGGTTTGAATACTGTCCGCCTGGAATTTCGAGTCTATAAATCTCCGCGGTTGTCGCCTTAAGGTCTGACTCAAACTGAGTATAAACTGGTCTTACATCAACCCAATAATCAGATATTCTTTGAAGTCCTCTTGCGTCTAATCCTGTATCTCTATCACTGTTCTCTAGCGCCGCAACTACAGAGTTGAGCGCAGGCTGAGAAGTAAGCCCTGACAAACTGTTAAATGCTGCATCTACAATATCCACGCCTGCCTCTGCGGCCATCAGAAGTGATGCCACTCCGTTTCCGGATGTGTCATGAGTATGTAGATG
>JAAZHB010000183.1 GCA_012510935.1 Clostridiales bacterium | reverse complement strand
TATGAAATGATTAATGAAAATGCAAAGGCAATCTTTGATACAAGAAATGCGTTCAAGGATATTGAGAACAGAGATAAGATAGAATTACTGTAAAGGAGCGTAACACATGAAATATGCACTAATAGGCTGCGGAAGAATAGCAACTAACCATATGAAGGCAGCAACAAATAACAAACTAGAAATAGTAGGGGTATGTGATGTTCTTCCTGAGAAAATGGATTCTATTCTTGAAAAGCATGATTTACAGAATGATGCATCAATAAAGAAGTACACAGATTACAAGGAAATGCTAGAAGATTGTAAGCCAGAACTAGTCAGCATAGCAACAGAAAGTGGAAAGCATGCGGAAATTGCTTTGAATTGCATAGAAAAAGGCGTACATTGCATTATCGAAAAGCCAATGGCAATGTCAATTGACGATGCCAACAAGATAATCGACCTTGCAAACGAGAAGAATGTTAAGGTTTCAGCTTGCCACCAGAACAGATTTAATGTTGCAATACAAGAACTTCGCAAGGCGGTTGAGGCAGATAGATTTGGTCGAATTTCACATGGTTCAATCCATGTAAGATGGAATAGAGATCATGGATATTATGATCAGGCAAACTGGAGGGGGACTTGGGCAGAAGACGGTGGTTGCCTAATGAACCAGTGCATCCATGGAATAGATTTATTGCGTTGGATGATGGGCGATGAAATTGAAGAGATTTACGGGGCAACAAGACAGCAGTTCCATGACTATCTAGAAGCAGAGGATGTCGGAGTAGCAGTAATCAAGTTCAAGAATGGAGCAGTTGGTACTGTTGAAGGAACAACTAATGTTTTCCCTAAGAATCTTGAAGAGACATTATATATTTTTGGTGAAACAGGGACAGTAAAGATAGGCGGAACCTCAACAAATAATATTGACGTATGGGACTTCTCGGAGGAAACAGAAGAAGATAAGGCAAAGAAGAACCTTCAGGAAGAGACAAGTAATGTTTATGGAAATGGGCACACATCTCTGTTTGCAGATGTCATTGATGCCATTGAAAATGATCGTAGCCCGTATGTTGATGCCGTAGCTGGCAGAAATGCGCTTGAAGATGTATTGGCTATTTATAAGAGTCAGAAAGAAGGTATGCCGGTTAAGATGCCTTTACAGAATTTTGCTAGCACAGAAATGGCGGGAGAATTCAACAACTAATAGAAAGATTTAATACAGACATTTCCCCGCAGTACCATTTGCAAATAATAGGCATTTGGCCTGCGGTTGTGTCGTTTATAGGAAAGCTGTTAAAGAAAGGTGGTAATAATATGCAATTTAGAGACCTTAAGAAACAATACGAAGTATTGAAGAAAGATATTGATGCAGCAATGGTTGATGTTGCTTCAAGTAGCAAATATATAGGAGGCCCTTGGGTAAAAGAGCTTGAGGCAGAACTAGCGGAGTATGTTGGGGTAAAGCATTGTGTTTCATGTGCAAATGGAACTGATGCATTACAACTAGCTCTTTTGGCATGGGGGATTAAAGAAGGCGATGCAGTTTTCGTTCCTGACTTTACGTTTTTCTCTTCAGGCGAAGTTGTATCTGCGGTTGGAGCAACACCTGTATTTGTAGATGTTGATAAGAATATGTACAATTTATGTGCAGCATCACTTGATGAAGCGGTTCAGAAAGTGAGAAACGAAGGAAAGCTAATTCCAAAAGTTGTCGTTGCGGTAGACCTATTTGGATTACCGGCAGACTTTAAAGACATAAAAGAAATAGCAAAAAAACACAATTTATTAGTTCTTGAAGACGGCGCACAAGGCTTTGGTGGCATGATCGGTGATAAAAGAGCCTGTAGCTTCGGTGATATAGCTACTACATCGTTTTTTCCAGCAAAACCTCTTGGCTGTTATGGAGACGGTGGCGCGATTTTCACAAATAATGATGAGGTAGCGAAGCTCCTTGAGTCATTTAAGGTGCATGGCAAAGGCGCAATGAAGTATGACAATGTTAGAATTGGCATGAATTCTAGACTAGATACAATTCAAGCCGCAATTTTGCAAGTAAAGCTTAAGGCCTTTAGTGATTATGAGGTTGAGGATGTTAACAAGGCAGCGCATATGTATGATGAAGCACTTCTTTCACTAGAATTAGATGGGTATTTAACTAGACCTGTTGTACCAGAGGGCTTTATGTCAAGCTGGGCGCAATACACCATACAGGTTGCTGATAGAGAAACTAGGGATGGTCTGCAGGCCGCACTAAAGGAAGATGGTATCCCTTCAATGATATATTATCCTAAGCCAATGCATATGCAGGAAGCTTTTGATGGAAAGCAGCATGAGGTTGGAGATTTAAACATAACAAAGAAGCTATGTGCAACAGTTCTATCACTTCCAATGCATCCATATCTAACCGAAAAAGAGGTAGCCGAGGTTGTGGGAGCAATTGATAAATTTTTAAGGTAATAGGATGGGGAAGCAGAAACATTTCGTAACATTATTCATTGGAAGTGGAATGAATATTATCCTCAGTTTAATTACAACTCCGATAATAACTCGACTGGTTGTGCCTGAGGTATATGGAAACTATTCACTGTTTACGGTGTTTGGAAATATATTTTTGATAGCTGCATGCTTAGGACAGGATCAGGCATATGGAAGATTCTTTTATGCACACGATGAGGTTGATTATGAACGGCATGTTTTAAAACTAGTAGCCAAAATCCCCTTGACTATTGCAATGATAGCAGGGCTTGGATTACTAGCTTATTATGTTATGTTCGACCATGAGAATTTTCTTTTGCCAATCATATCAATGTATATGCTAGTGCTTGTACTTGAGCGTTTTGGAGAATTAACGCTAAGACTAAAGATGAAGTCATTCACTTACTCTATTCTTATTAATCTCCAGAAATTAACATATACTGGATTTGTTGTCATTGCAGTATGTTATACAAATATTAATCATCTATATATTTTGACTGGTTGCACTGTGCTATCTCATTTAGTAGTCTCATTAATTGCAGTCAAGGCAGAGAAAAAACTGTGGAAGAAGAATCTATTTCATAAAGAAAAAATTGAGAAATACAATAAAGAGGTTTGCTATAGAGATATATTTAAGTATAGCTGGCCATTGATTTTTGCTTCGATTTGCACCTGGATTTTTACGGGTGCTGATAAGGTTATGCTGAAAATGTTTTCTACATCGGCAGAAGTGGGAATTTATGCATCGGCAGTT
>JAAZHB010000182.1 GCA_012510935.1 Clostridiales bacterium | reverse complement strand
TAGCACCATTCAATTTAACACGACTCTAAAACTTGCTTTAAATGTCGCTTTGAGTGGTGAAGGTTTTAGCAACATTTAATTTAACACGACTCTAAAACTTCTTATTTAGATAGGTCAATAGCTATAGTTGTTTTAGCACCATTCAATTTAACACGACTCTAAAACCTCAAATCATAGTTCAAGCGTTTATTTTCAAGCCGTTTGGAGTGACTAGTTCCTTCAAAATTGAATATGCATTTTACTTATTCTATCACATTTTGCTTAAGTAAAAATCACTATCTAGAGAATAATATGACTCGCCAGATAAGTATCTATCATTCCCCTCAATTATTAAAACTGTTTGACTATTTAAATTAATTAATTCTAATATTGCCTTGTATGATTCTTCACTCATTAACATATTAAGATTTGTAAAAATAAGCAACTTGTCCCAAGCAATCTCATTTAATGTCTCTACAATTAATTTCACTTTTTCATAACAATTTACGGCGCTATCTTGATTAATAGTAATACCGACTAGTTTTAAAATGTCCTTAACATCGACTGAATCATTACTAAAAAAATCAACCTCACAATTATCTTCCAAGTATTTCATTAAAAGTGTATGCAATTCGATATACTTTGATTCAATTGATTCCTTGAAAGATTGATCTATATTAATTTTATCTAATATGTAGTTTGTTACTATTGTTTTCAACTTTCGTTCCTCAAAGTCAAATAATAGCGGATTAAAAACTGTAATATAATTTTTATCCAAAATAGCATTAAAATCATCATCATATATTTTTACATAATCGTCTGTCCTATCATACAAAGAGAACAGAACATATCCATATATGTTACTATTTTCGATTACTATAACATTTGCTTTATTCTGCTTTAGTTCAATTGATTCATCTAAATGCGGAAAATTAATTCTCATAAAACACCTACTTCTTTCCCAAGAATACTATTCTAGCATCACTATTTGCTAGAGTCTGATCTTTGGTACCTATGACATAGTACATGTTAGCAAATTGCTTTTCTGTAACCTTAAGCACAACAACGCTTCCATTCTTTGGCTTATTCTTCTCTATCCTTCGTATTACTGTATTTGCTTGTGTATCATTTAACGTTAATTTGCTATATACAGAGAACTGTAGCATTAAAAAGCCCTCATCTATTAAGAATTTTCTAAACTTCCTATAATCTTTGCGTTCTTGCGGACTGGTTGTTGGTAAATCAAAGAATACTAATTGTCTCATAAATCTATAACTCACTTATACTGAACTCCATTACTTTTTCTGGTCTATCTTCATTTAATGCATCAAATACATGCTTTGCATAGTGTTCCACAATATTTGTTAGATACATTTTGTTTCCGTTATATTCGTATAGCTCATCAAAAATCTCCAATAGACCATGTTTATTAATACTAAAATTATCATAACCAATCTCCAATATTTTCATGTCTACAATAATTCGAAATGGTTCCATAATATCACTAGATAGATTGTATGGATTAAAATAGTTTGTATGCTTTAATCCCAATTGAGTTAAATGTCCATTCTTTATTATCTCTCTATTAAATACTGATAAAATCAAAGAATAGCCATAATTAAGAAATGCATTTATTTCGCTATCATCATCTCTAGAGAATTTCATACCAAAGAGAGCATTAAAGTATACCTTCGCTGAATGGCCTTCTCGATTTGTTACGTCAAATAGTTCTAGGTCTCTAAGGTATTGGCTTAATTTTACTGCTTCTGAGTTATACCCTAAATTCTTCAAATGAATCTGCTGATTTTGTATCTTCTGAGCGATTATCCTTGTCCATACAATTTTCTTAGTTCTATCATCCCAAGCAATTTGCTGATTAATTTTTCTACTCGTATCATGACTACCATAGTAAGGATGAAGCTCTGCGACGGGAGTATACTTATTATCGCAAACAACAACTCTCACATTACTTTCAATTAACTTAAATAATAAGGCTGTTGAAATTGTGATATCAGTTGTCTCTAATACTAAGGTGTGAATCTCTGACAGATGCAACTTTTCAACTAATGAATTGCTTTTATATATTAAATGATTATTCTCATAGCTTAACTTCGAATGCTCATTTACAACTACCATTCTCCATGTCATGATATTTCACTCCTATTTAAAAATAGCTATTGCATATTACTTGAAGATGCACTATACTTAAGTCGTTAAATGATTTAACACCATTCAATTTAACACGACGAGTTAAAATAAGCTTTATGCGTAATCAACTTGAGAAAGTAGTGGCGTCATCGCCACTTTTTTTGTGGCTAAACTTGCATTTTATAGTAAGCTTAGCCACACTTTTTGTTTCTGTATTAATCTAGCGTGATACGAGTTTCATATAGTCCTGTTATTGATTGATATATTACAGTGGTTCCTTTCCTTATCAAATCAATTTTTGCAAGCTTATGTCTTTGCCTTCCGTCTTTCGCTCCACTTATCCTTCCTACTAGAAGTCCCCCAGCAGTTGTTGACCCCATCTTTGTAACACTAAATGAATCCTTAATAAATTGAATTTTATCCATATCTGTCATTGTTTCAACTTCTTCTCTAACATTCTGTTGCCAATGAGTTATGTCTTTTTCAGAATATACATAATTTGCACGCAAATACTCACCTATCTTATCAAAAACTGGCATTACATATTTTGTATCATCAGAATATATGCCTCTCATCTCTTCAACACTTAAAGAAATACTACTTGCTTTATGTGCTTCTTCTGTACTTGATAATAATCTTGTAACAAAAGTATCATTCACTAAGTTCTCAAATTTGGTATATTTACCAACTTCTTCAACCCTAATTCTCGAAATACATTCGGATGGGAATATTTCTTGGATAAAAGATAATTTGTCAGGCGAATTAAGATACTTATTTCCATACATTGCAGGAACTGATATTGCTTTCATTTTGTTTTTTTTCGTCTCTACAATTACAGTAAATGCAGATATTGGAGCTTTTGTCCCACCATACTTATTTGCATTGAGATTCTTCTTCATTCCCATTGCAAAATTTGTAGCGGTATCATCC
>JAAZHB010000181.1 GCA_012510935.1 Clostridiales bacterium | reverse complement strand
CCTCTCTCGTTTTCATCAAGTTTCATCTGAATGTACTTAATAGTCTCAACATAATTTGGGATTTTTACATATTCTAGTGCATTTACTCTTCTACGAGTCTTCTCTATCTCGTCCGCCAGTAGCATTGCTTCCTTCTCCATAGCTGCAAGCTTGAGGAGTTTAGGGAATAGCTCTGTCAGCTTAGCGATTGCCTTATCGAGCTCACCTGATGTCATTGCATAACCATATGGATATACGCTATCAGACTCAGATTTAGACTGCTCGAAATCAAACTGCGGAACATTAACACTCATAACATTCTTCTGTGAAGCTACCAGTGTTACGCTATTCTTAGGATACATGAGAGCTTCTTCAAGCATCTCAGGCACTACTACTGCGCGAGCGATTGCAAAGCTGTCATATACGTCCTTAAGTTCTGAGTCAACATCTTCTCTGAATACCTTAATTTCTCTTGCAAGATCAAGGAATATTCTCATCAGCTCATCACGCTTATCTTTCATAAGCTTGTGACCTTTTCTTGCTGTTTTTAATTGACCTTTGAGCTTAGTGAGGACCATACGAGTTGGATTTACATTCATTCTCGCCATTAGATCATCTCCTTCGCTTACTACTTAGCTTCTTTAGTGTCATACCATTCATCAAGGAACTCATCATGAATACGCTTCAATTCTGCACGAGGCAGTAATCTGAGTAGCTCCCAGCCGATATCTAGTGTTTCATCGATAGATCTGTCTGCATCAAAGCCTTGAGATACATATTTTTTCTCAAACTCATCGGCAAACTTTGCATAAATAAGGTCTGTCTCTGATAGAGCAGCTTCACCTAGGATAGCCATCAACTCCTTACATTCCTTACCTCTTGAATAGATTGCAAATAGCTGATTCATTGTATCTGCGTGATCCTTACGAGTCTTTCCTTCTCCAATACCCTTATCCTTCAAACGGGAAAGTGAAGGAAGTACATCTACCGGTGGAACGATTCCCTTACGGTGAAGCTCCTTTGAAAGAATAATCTGTCCCTCTGTGATATATCCTGTAAGGTCAGGAATAGGGTGAGTGATATCTCCCTCTGGCATTGTGATAATTGGAATCAAAGTAATGGAACCGCTATGTCCTAGTTTCTGTTTTCCTGCTCTTTCATACATTGTCGCAAGGTCAGTATACAGATATCCAGGATATCCTCTTCTACCAGGAACTTCCTTACGAGCAGCTGATACTTCTCTAAGAGATTCAGCATAGTTCGTGATATCTGTAATGATTACTAGAACGTGCATGTCTTTGCTAAAAGCAAGATATTCAGCAGCTGTCAACGCCATACGAGGTGTTGCAATACGAGCTACAGCCGGGTCATTTGCAAGGTTTAAGAACATTACTGTTCTATCAATAGCGCCTGACTCACGGAAGTCGTTCATGAAGAAGTCAGCCTCTTCATAAGTAATACCTACAGCAGCAAATACTACCGCAAAGTTACTATCTGATCCACGAACCTTTGCTTGACGAGCAATCTGTGCTGCAAGCTCAGCATGTGGAAGTCCTGCCTCTGAGAAAATAGGCAGCTTCTGACCTCTTACTAGTGTATTAAGTCCATCGATAGCTGATACTCCTGTCTGAATGAACTCTGATGGATATTCTCTTGCAGCCGGGTTCATAGCAAGCCCTGCTACATCCCAGTTTGCCTCCGGAATAATTTCCGGGCCACCGTCAATAGGATTACCCATACCATCGAAAACTCTTCCGAGCATGTCCATCGATACTCCCAGTTCAGTTCCGTGTCCAAGGAATTTTACCGTAGAACTCTCCATATTAACACCCGAGTTGTTTTCGAAGAGCTGCACCAGAACATCTGTACCATCGATTTCAAGAACCTTGCACATTCTGTGCTCACCATTAGCAAGCTCAATTGTACCAAGTTCGTCATATCCGACTCCTTCAACGCCCTTTACAAGCATTAGTGGGCCGGTTACTTCTGTAATTG
>JAAZHB010000180.1 GCA_012510935.1 Clostridiales bacterium | reverse complement strand
TATTATATTGGTGGTACAAAGTGCGGAACCCTATTTGGAGAGGCGATAGTAGTAACGAATAAGACTGTAGATGTTGACATCAGGAAGTACTTCAAGATGAATGGAGCACTTCTTGCAAAGGGATGGCTTCTTGGAATACAATTCTATACACTGTTTAAGGAGGGCTTGTATTTTAAGATTACAAAGGAAGCAGTTAAATATGCAGAGGTTCTTCAGAAGATTTTCGATATCAAGGAGATTCCAGAGTATATTCCAAGCGATTCTAACCAGCTTTTCTATATAATGCATAACGATGATCTTGCAAAGCTTGATGAATCGTTTATCTGCGATTTTGTTGATAAATATGATGAAAATAGTAGTATAGTAAGGTTCTGCACAAGCTGGAGCTCAACAAAGGACGAAGTATTTGCGCTTGCCAATGCAATTAAAGTTCTTTAAGCTATGCAAATTTATGAAATAATGAAGATTTTTTTCCGGAAAACGAATAATTGGATGCAACCTTGAGATTTGTATACATTTATACAAAAACTCTAAAACTATGTACAAATGAGCAATTCTTTGGTATAGTAAACACGGAATCACAAAGTTTTTTGTGATATTTAACGATGAAATTATTACTAAAGAAGGAGATTTTAATATGGATGTGATTAACAACATTGTAGTAAGTATAAATGATGTATTGTATCAGCCATGGTGTGTGCCAACATTGCTAATTGTAGTGGGGCTTTATTTTACAATTAGGACAAAGTTCATGCAAGGTCGTATGTTTACTGAGATGTTTAAGGTGGTGCTTGAGAAGCCGACTAGCGAAGATGGAGTATCTTCATTTGGTGCTCTTATGGTATCTACTGCTTCAAGAGTAGGAACTGGAAATATTATCGGAGTTTCTACAGCAATTTGTCTTGGAGGTCCCGGCGCGATACTTTGGATGTGGGTTACAGCTATTATTGGCGGAGCAAACGCCTTTATTGAGTCCACACTTGCACAGATTTTTAAGAAAAAGGATGATGATGGAACTTTCAAGGGCGGTCCGTCATACTATATGAGAGACCGTTTGAATGCAAGATGGCTAGGAATAATTTTCTCAGTGTTGATTATTTTCACATATGCTGTTGGATATAACATGCTAGCTGCATACAACTTACAGTCAACATTCGGGGCATTTGACTTCTATAATAGTTCAACTCCATATATTATTGGAATTATTCTTGCAGTTCTATTCGGGGTAATTGTAATTGGTGGAGCAAAGAGACTTTTTAAGGTTACAGAGTATATGGTTCCTTTTATGGGGGTAATTTATATTGCAGTATCAATCGCTGTTTTAGTAATTAATGCAAAGCATATTGGAACAATGTTCTCAACAATCTTCGCAAGTGCATTTGATTTTAAGTCAATCTTTGGTGGCTTTGCCGGTTCTTGCGTAATGTGGGGACTTAAGAGAGGGCTTTACTCAAATGAGGCTGGTATGGGCTCTGCCCCTAACGCAGCTGCAAGAGCGGATGTATCTCACCCTGTAAAGCAGGGTCTTGTACAGACATTGTCAGTATTTATTGATACAATACTTATCTGTGGAGCGACTGCATTTATGTGCTTATCAACAACAGGAGTAACACCAACAGCAGAACTTTCAGGAGCACCATATGTACAGGCATGTATGGCAGAGTCATTAGGTGCATTTGGACCAATCTTTCTGACTTTTGCAATGTCGATCTTTGCATTTACAACACTTATTGGAAACTATTCATACTGTGAGGGCTGTCTCGAGTTTATTATTAACAGAGAAGCTAAAAAATCTGAGACTCTTGTTTTTAGAATTATTGCAACTGTTCTTGTCTTTGTTGGAGCTGTTGCTACTGCGGAGCTTGTGTGGAATACAGCTGATATGGCACAGGGATTGATGGTCGTTTGTAACATACCGGCAATATTCCTTTGCGGAGGCATTGCTGTAAAAGCACTTAATGATTATACAAGGCAGAGTAAGGAAGGAAAGAATCCTGTATTCAAGGCTGCTGATATTGGACTAGACCCAGACAAACTTGACCACTGGAAGTAAATCAAGCGTGATAGGGAAATAAATTAATAATAGTTAAACGAGGGGCAGCATCTAGTAAAACGCTAGATGCTGCCTGTTTCATATTATCGTTAAAATTGGTATAATAATTTATTAGAGAAAATGGTTTAATTAGCGGGAGGGGTAAAATGGATGCACTTTTTTCAAAAAAATCAGATTGTAGGAATTGCTATAAGTGTATTAGGAATTGTCCTGTAAAAGCTATTGTATTTAATAATAATTCCACTAGGATAAACGGGAATGAATGCGTGCTATGCGGGAACTGTTATGTTATTTGCCCACAGAAAGCAAAGGTAATTCGGGATGATTTGGAGCATGTGAAGAACATGCTTGCGGGGGAGACCCCTGTAATCGTTAGCCTGGATCCTGCTTTTATTGCAAACTATGTAGGGCACGGAATCAATGCAATGAGAAAAGCTTTAAAGAAGCTTGGATTTGCAGATGTTGAAGAAATGGCAATTGGTGCGACAATAGCAAAGCGGGAATACGAACGACTTCTTCGCAACCCGGATTTAGATATTTTGATTACATCACAGTGTCACTCGATTAATACTCTTATTGAAAGATATTATCCAGAGGCTTTAAAGTATCTTGCCCCAGTGATTTCTCCAATGGAGGCACATTGCAGAGACATTAAAAGGAGAAACCCAGATGCAAAGATAGTATGTATTGGCCCATGTATAGCGAAGAAAGAAGAGGCCGAAAGCTTTAGTGATATCGTTGATTGTGTTTTGACCTTTGAAGATCTGACCAAGTGGCTTAAAGCTGAAAGGATTGACCTTGATGAAGAGATAGATTATTTAGAACACAGTAGAGCTCGTCGCTTTCCTACAGTATTTGGCGTTGTCAAAACTATGGAGCAGGAACGCAGCGATTTTGAATACATCGGCATTGATGGCATAGAGGCTTGCAAAGCATCTCTTAGAGATATTGTGAATGGTAAAGTCCATAACTGCTGTATAGAGATGAGCGTATGCGCAGGCAGTTGTGTTGGTGGACCTTGCATGGAGGAACAGCACATTGCACCTGTGTGCGATTATCTTAATTCGAGAAGATACTCAGGACCTAAAGATTTCGAGGTTGAACAGCCGGACCCAACTGAACTGGTAAAGGTGTTTCACGAGCAACCAAAGAAGAAAATGGTTTTCTCCGAAATTGATATTTCAAATATGTTAAGAAAGATGGGAAAGGATTCACCGGGAAAAGTATTGAATTGTGGTTCGTGTGGATATAATACTTGCAGGGAGAAGGCTATTGCAATTCTTGAAGGCAAGGCGAGTATTGATATGTGTATGCCTTATCTGAAGAATCAGGCAGTAAGCTTTTCAGACTCGATTTCAAATTATACTCCAAATGGAATAATTGTAGCAGATGATAACTTGCAAATTACCAAAATAAATAAAAATGCTAGAGGATGGTTCAGAATAAAACCAGAGACAGATATTCTGGGCGAGCATATTGTCAGATTTCTTGACCCGACTTCTTGGTACCAGGTTCTTGAGACAAAGAAGTCTATTAAGAATGAACTAACTCATATGAAGGAATATAATTTATACATTGAACAGACAATAATATATGATGCTGAGTCCAAGAGTCTTATTGGAATATTGAGAAATATTACCGAAGATGTTGAAGCAAAGAAGCGAAAGGAAGAGCTGAATAAACACACTGTCGAAGTAGCTGACAAGGTAGTAGACAGACAGATGAGAATTGTTCAGGAGATTGCGTCTCTTCTTGGAGAGACAGCGGCGGAGACTAAGATTGCACTTACTAAATTAAAGGAGTCTGTCGAAGATGAATAAAATCAATGCAGAATACGGATTTAGTCAACTTAATCATGCTGGCGAGCACCTTTGCGGGGATCATGTTGATGTAATTACACAAGAAGACAATTCCAAGATAATCGTAATTGCAGATGGACTCGGTAGTGGTGTTAAGGCGAGCATTTTATCAACCTTAACGGCAAAGCTTATATCTACTATGATTGATGCAGGAATAGGGCTCGAGGAGTGTGTCAAGACCGTTGTAGCTACTTTGCCAATTAATAAAGATCATGGAGTAGCCTATTGCACCTTTACAATTTTTCATATAAAAGAGAATCATTTTGTAGAAATTGTTCAATATGAGAATCCAGATGTAATTTTCCTTAGGAACGGAAAGACATTCGACTATCCAGTTCTTGAAGTTAAAGTTGAAGACAAAATCTTAAAGGTTACAGAAGTTGAACTTGAACCAGGAGATATCCTTGTTGGAATGAGCGATGGTGTTCCGTATGCTAATGCTGAAGAGGCTTATAACTATGATTGGACACCGAAGAATATCGCAGAATTTGTACTGACAATGAATGAGGGCGGATATACAGCAAAAAATATAGCTGCGCTACTTGTGGACGAATGCAATAAATTGTATGGCGAGAAGCCTAGAGATGATGTGACCGCTTGCATTATCAAGGCGAGACCATATACAGAATTAAATGTACTTTTTGGACCTCCCAAGAATTTGGATGATGGACCTTTTATGATGGAACTATTCTTTAATCAATCAGGAAAGCACGCGATTTGTGGTGGTACAACAGCCAGAATAGCAGGCTGCTATTTAAAAAAGCCTGTTTTAAGAGGTAAGAATTTCGTTGAGACAGATCTTCCTCCTATGTCAAATATTGAGGGTGTTGACTTGGTTACGGAGGGGGTTTTAACGATGAGCAGAGTTTCGGAATATCTTGAGGATTATCTTGGAGAAAATAAACTTTTCTGGGAGCGGAACAGCAAGAAAGATGGCGCAGGGTATCTATATAGGTTGATGGTTGAAGAAGCGACCAAAATCAATTTCTTTGTAGGTACAGCAGCTAATCCTGCGCATCATAATGATATGCTCGAACTTGGACTGAACTACAAAATGAAATTGGTAAAAGATATTACAAATGGACTCAAAACGCTTGGAAAGAGTGTTACTGTTGAGTATTTCTAAAGTTTTTATAATCAATGAAATGTATATAGCAGAACTTATAAGAATCTAACATGAAATTAGAGTGAATTAGAGGAGCAGAATGCAAGTACCAGAATTATTTGTAGATTTAACAATAATGCTTTCGGTGGCGGCCTTTGTTACCCTTGTGTTTAAGGCTATCAAATTACCGGTGATACTTGGCTATATAGTGGCTGGGTTTTTGATAGGCCCAGATTTCACGTTTTTCATTAATGTTGGTAGTCAGGAGTCCATTCATACTCTGAGCGAAATTGGAGTAATGATAATATTGTTTCATATTGGATTGGAGTTTGACATCCACAAGCTGAAGGATGTTGGATCAACTGCAATAATTGCGACCATTGTCTCAATGGGAGCGGTAATGTTCTGTGGATTTGGACTTGGAGAGATCCTTGGCCTCACTCGTATGGACAGTATTTTTCTCGGAGCAATGCTATCAATTAGTTCAACTGTTGTAATTCAGAAGTGTTTAGATGAATTTAACCTTAGCAAAAGGAAATTTGCGAAGCTAGTTATGGGAATGCTGATTCTGGAAGATATCGTGTCAGTTTTTATGATGATAGTATTAGCAACGATTTCTGTAAGCAAGAATGTGAGTGGAGTAGATATGGCATTACATCTGTCTTTGATGGGGTGCTATCTTATAGTATGGCTTATAGCTGGAATCTATATTGTGCCAACTGCTTTAAATAAGATTATGGATAAAATGACCAGAGAGATGCTAACTGTTGTATCTCTTGCATTTTGCTTCTTAATGGCGCTGCTCGCACAAAAACTCGGATTTTCAACAGCGCTTGGAGCTTTTATCGCTGGATCCTTGTTTGCAGGAACAAGACATGCTCAGCAAATTGAGGAAGCTTCATTGGGGGTTAAGGACTTATTTGGGACGATTTTCTTCCTCTCGGTGGGGATGATGGTAGATCCAGTTGTTATTGCTGATAGCTGGCAGGAGATACTGCCGATAGCACTTTTTGCTGTAATTGCTAAGCTCGTTTTCTCAATGCTGGGAATGATGCTGGCAGGACAAGATATTATTACTGGGATTAGAGGCGGTCTTGCGCTTGCGCCTATTGGAGAGTTTAGTTTTATAATAGCTTCGCTTGGAACCTCGCTTGGAGTAATAGACTCGCAGCTTTATCCAATAATTGTTGCTGCATCGATTATTACAATAGTTTTAACTCCTTTACTAATTAAAAAATCTGATGTTGTAGTTTGTGCTATCTGTAGAATTATCCCAGATAAACTGATGACGAAGATTAATGAGTATACATCAGACGACCAAGATGAAGAAGACAAGGATCAGGACTGGAAGTCAATAATAAAGAGCTTCCTATCGAAACTATTCCTCTATGGAATCATTATGTTAATGGTTGCAATTATTGGCATCAACGGACTTGAGCCGATGCTTGCACAAACCGCTGTATCGGGTGAAGCAAGAATCATTGCTTGTGCAATTATCTATCTTGTGATGGCAATTTTTGTAAGGCCGATGCTGGATTTCCATAGTACGATTTTTACAAGGCTGTGGCTTGAAAGAAGAGCTAATAGATTGCCTTTGGCGATGATGGTGTTGACAAAATTCGCTGTGGTTTGCCTAATCGCATACATGCCGCTCAATGAGTTTTATGGAATTAAGCCGTTCATACCAATGCTAATACTATTATTGGGGCTCCTAGCTGTGTTGCGATTGGATTTTATTCAGACCTTCTATTTGCAGCTTGAGACAAGGTTCCTTAGGAATCTTAACGAGAGAACATTAGCTGACGAGGAAGATGAGTTCGGTCCTCGCCGGTGGCTTGACGAAGACTATAGCATTTTCTCATATTTTGTACCAAGTGATGCTGTATATATTGGGCAGTCAGTTGGAGACCTTGACTGGGGCAGAAAGCTGTCGGTGTATATTGTAAAAATTCGAAGAGGTTCAAAGAATTATTTGATGCCGGATTCTAAGTTTATCATTAAGAGTGGAGACAAATTATATATTGTTGCTGATGAAGAGACTTTAAAGGGCTTTCATAGAGTCCTTAATATTGGGGAACTTGACAATATGAGGACTTTGAAGGAATTTATGGAGTCTGGTTATCCGCATACTGAAAGTGCACTCGCATGCTTTCCTATTAAGGTTCGGGGCAAGGAGCGTTACTGCAATAAGACCATCAAGCAAAGCGGAATCAAAAATAAGTATCATTGTATGCTCCTTGGAATTCAAAGAGACGGGTATCCAATTAAAATGCCTGGGGCAAATATGGTAATACAGCAGAATGATATGCTCTGGATAATGGGATCAAATAATAATGTTGGAAGACTGGCATCTTACAGCGTAGGAAGAGCAGGTGTGCACGACGATGAGATTGAAAAGGCTAGTCAGAAGACGAGAAGAAAAGCAGTTAGATAGCTAGCCCGAATAAGGTGTAATCAAAAATATAATTGCTTAGGAACGCTAGGCGGGTGAAAAATATGGCATATGTAGAATTTGAACATGTTCGAAAAGTCTTTAATAGTAGCGAAGTGGATATTGTTGCATTGAGCGATATTACTTTTGAAATAGAGAAAGGAGAGCTGGTAGTAATTGTCGGAGCCTCTGGAGCTGGCAAGACAACTCTCTTGAACATTTTAGGCGGAATGGATACACTAACTGATGGAAGAATAAGTATCGATGGTCGTGATATATCGCATTTGAGCGACAAGGAGCAGACCTTGTATCGAAGAAACGCAATAGGCTTTGTTTTCCAGTTCTATAATCTCGTTCAAAATCTAACCGCGTTGGAGAATGTATCTTTAGCAACCCAGATTTGCAAGGATCCGCTTGATCCAAAGACGATTCTTAGCGATGTGGGGTTAGAGGAGAGACTTAATAATTTCCCAGGACAACTTTCTGGTGGAGAACAGCAGAGAGTTGCTATAGCTAGAGCTATTGCAAAAAACCCGCAGCTTCTTTTGTGTGATGAACCGACTGGCGCACTGGACTACAATACAGGAAAGCAAATCCTGAAATTGCTTCAGACGATGTGCCATGAAAGAGGAATGACAGTAGTTGTTATTACACACAACTCCGCTTTGACAGCAATGGCAGATAGGGTTATTAGCATTAGGTCGGGGCTGATTAATAATCAGATAATCAACGAGAATCCGGTGCCTATTGAACAGATCGAATGGTAACCAAACTCTATGTTAAGATAAGTATAGTTCGATTAATGGAGAATGACCATTCATAGAATAATTCATAAAAGGTGAACTCAATGTTAATTAAGTCAACGATTAGGGAAATGCGCTCAACAATAGAAAGGTGGCTTGCAATCTTGCTGATTGTGGCGCTTGGCGTTGGCTTTTTTTGCGGGTTGAAGCTATGCAAACCAGACATGCTCGCAACAGGAGAACGTTATCTGACGAGTACGAATTTCTATGATTATAAGATTTTAAGCTCCTATGGAATTGATGATGAGAGTGTAGCGCTTGCAAAGGAATCTGCGGGGGTAACTGATGCAGAAGCGTCAATTGAACAGGATATTCTTGTAGATACCCCAAATGAGAATTTTAATGTCTGCAGGGTGTATAGTGTGCCCGAGAGAATTAATACCATTGAGTTAGTAAGCGGAAGAATGCCTAGTGCTAGTGATGAATGTGTGGTAGATGGGAAAGCAGAACTGAAAGTTGGAGATTATATTACGCTTGGCGGAGATAATGAGTCAGCTGACCTAGATAAGTTTAACGTAAAGAAATTTAAGGTTGTTGGTGTTGGCAATACACCGATTTACTTAGACTTTAACAGGGACAATTCAACCATAGGAAATGGAAGAACAGATGCATTCATGTACGTATCAAAAGCTGCATTTACAACAGATTATTACACATCTCTTTACTTGAAGATGGGTGATACGACTAGCTTCTTTGGAGATAATGCTGATGAGGATCTTGCTGCAAAAGAGAAAGGCGCAGAATCGGTAGCTGCACAAGTTAATGAGGCGAGAAGAGAAGCATCTATTGTTGAAGGACAGAAGCAACTAGATGCTGCCATATCAGAATATGAGGCAGGTCTTTCGGAATACAATATTGAGAAGCGAGATGTTTATGCACAACTTGCTGATGGACAGAGCACAATCAATTCTGCTCAAACTCAAATTACATCAGGATTGGATAAGATTGCTGCAGGAGAGAAAGAACTTGCAGCTACAAGTAGCGAATTAAGCATAAAAGAAGAGGCTTTGAATACTCAACTTGCAAATGTTCAAGTTCAGATTAATCAAATAAACGACCTTATCAATATTACAATTGATGAACAGCAATTAGCACAGCTTAGGGGACAACTTGCACAACTGAATGCAATAGAAACAAATATTAAAGCAGGTATCTTACAAGTTAAAAGTGGCAAAGATGAGGTAGCAAATAAGAGTGCCGAGCTGGCAAGGAAGAAATCCGAGCTTGAAGGTGGCAAGGCAGAACTTGATAATAAGAGAAGAGAATTAGATACATCTAAATCTAAGGCGGATAGAGAGTTTGCATCTGCTCAAGCGGAATTGGAGGCTGCAAAATCTAAGATAGATGAAGCTCAAAAAGAACTGGATAACATGGAAGCGGGGAAATCCTATACCATGTCAAGAAACGAGAATGCAGGTTTCTCTACCTTTGAGCAGAATTGCACAATTGTTGATAATATAGCTAAAATATTCCCGGTGTTCTTCTTTTTAATCGCTGCATTGGTGTGTATGACGACGATGACAAGAATGATTGATGAGCAAAGAACTCAAGTTGGGATACTTAGGGCGCTTGGATACAGTAATTCCAAAATCGTAAGCAAATATTTATTCTATTCAGGAAGCGCATCATTCCTAGGTGCTGTAATAGGGTATTTCGCAGGAATATGGATTTTCCCTACCGTAATATGGCATGCTTACCAGATGATGTATACTTTCTCGCCAAGAATCAAGTATGTTGTTGATTGGAAGCTCGCTGGAATAGCATTGGCAATTGCCATTCTGGGCACTATTGCAACTACTTTGCTGTGTAGCAGAAGTGAGCTTAAGGAGGTACCGGCACAGCTTATCAGGCCCAAGTCACCGCCAGCAGGCAAAAGGATTTTGCTAGAAAGAGTTGATTTTATCTGGAAGAAAATAAGCTTTATATATAAGGTGGCAATTCGCAATACTTTCAGGTATAAGAAAAGGTTCTTTATGATGGTGCTAGGCATTAGCGGCTGTACCGCACTTCTTGTTGCAGCTAACGGACTAAGCACGAGCATCAAGGATACAGCAAAGTATCAATATAACGAGATTCAAGTCTATGACTATATGGCTGTTTTTGACCAGGATATGACTAGCGATAAACAGACAGCCTTCGCCGATTATATGGATGGCAGGATTGATGATGTCCTATTTGTAAGCCAGACAAATGCAGATGTTAAGACTTCAAAGGGCCTTTATAGTGTAAGCCTTGTCGCAACAGCTGTTGATAACAAAGAAGATGCAAAGAAGTTCAAATCATTTGTTGATTTGCATGATGGTGGTGAAGATGTAGAGTATCCTGGACTAGGAGAAGCCGTAATTTGCAAGAAAATAAGCGATGAGTATAACCTGAATGTTGGCGATAAGGTAACCATAAAGGCAGGTTATGATCAAATGACACTAAAGGTAAGCGGAATTTGCGATAACTTTATCGGCGACTATGTCTATGTAAGCGATGCAACTTATGAGGACAGTATAGGCTCGGCACCAAAGATAAAGACAGCCTACATAAAGGATAATGCAAAAACTATAGACTTATTGAGAGAAAATGCTACATATGCCAGCAATTACGATGAAGTAGTCGCTTCAGTGGTGAATGAAGATCTTGTTGAAAAAGTTGATGGAATGATGGTCAGCTTGAACTTGATCGTATATGCGGTTACCGCGGCTGCTGCTCTACTAGCTTTTATTGTTCTATACAACTTGACAAATATTAATATTATTGAGAGAATTCGGGAAATTGCGACTATTAAGGTGCTTGGCTTTACCGGTAGGGAGGTAACTGCTTATGTATTTAGGGAGAACTTTATTCTTACAGCGATAGCTGCGGCGGTTGGGTTACCTATGGGTTATGAGCTTCTCAATTTTGCCGTTACGAATATTGTAGTAAACGGGGTGTTCTTCGAGAGCAGGTTAACCTTTGGTGACTATGCGGTTGCTTACTTATTGACAATTATTTTTGCTGCAATTGTAGCATTGGTGATGCAAAGAAAGCTAAGGAATGTTAATATGACAGAGTCTCTTAAGGCTATTGAGTAGGGAAGCTTAAGATAAGAGCACATGCGCGATACGAGATTGTTATTAATAGAATGGAGGATATATTTATGAAAAGGTTTAAAATTGAAATGCAGAACGGTGGAATTATGTCGGGGGAACTATATGAGGATATAGCACCTAAGACTGTCGAGAACTTCGTAAAGCTTGCAAATGATGGATTCTATGATGGGCTGATTTTCCATAGAGTTATTCCAGGCTTTATGATTCAAGGCGGTTGCCCAGATGGAACTGGGATAGGCGGACCTGGATATTCAATCCCAGGAGAGTTTACATCAAACGGATTCAAGAATGACCTTAAACATGACAGAGGGGTTCTTTCAATGGCTAGAGCAATGAATCCAGACTCAGCTGGATCGCAGTTCTTCATCATGACAACTACAAGTCCACACCTTGATGGACAGTATGCGTCTTTTGGCAGAGTTACTGAGGGCATGGAAGTTGCTGATGAAATTGTAAATGCTGAAGCAGATTTCAGAGATAAGCCTCTCGAGGATCAGGTCATAAAAACAATTTTTGTAGATGAACAATAAAAAATTTGTGAATTTTTCGTTTTCAGCAATATATTTGGTGGACTATTGCCCGATATAGTGCTATTATAAAAACAGAAGAGAACAGGGCGTGTATGCATGATAGACATAGATGCTCTGTTTTTTCACATAAGGGTTTGGACTTCTCACAGTAAGCTTTGAGGAACCGCACCTATGAAATATTGAATCATTAAGCAATAGAGAGGAAGAGGAAATGAAGCACAGATTTATTGCAAAGCAGCATTGGAAGGACAAGAGCACAGCAATGGGTTCATCTGATGTTGTGGCTCAATCACTGCCAGACTGCATTAACCTAAGTATTGGAGATCCGGATTTTACAACTGACCAGAGAGTAATTGACGCAGCTTTTAAAGATGCATCAAATGGATATACTGGCTATGCGAACTTCAAGGGAGATCCAGAATTGCGTAAGGAAATCTGCAAGTTCTATAAAGATGAGTATGGCATGGATGTTAGCGATGATGAGGTATTAGTAACTGCATCAGGAAGTCTGGCTATGTATCTTGCGATGGCATGTATTCTGGATAGGGATGATGAGGTAATTCTTCAGGCACCATTCTTTAGCCCTTATCCACAGCAGGTCGCAATTAATGGCGGAGTTCCAATTGAATTGGTTACTAACGAGAATGAGAATTTCCAGGTTATTCCGGAGAGACTTGAATCACTTATTACAGAGCGTACTAAGGCTATTGTAATTAATTCTCCTAACAACCCAACTGGAAACTGCCTTACATTAGAGACGATGAAGAAAATTGCAACAATCGCAGAGAAGTACGATTTGGTTGTTATTTCAGATGAAATATATACATCATTCAGTTATCAGCATGCGTTTATCCCATTTGCAACATTGCCAGGCATGAGAGAAAGAACAATTACAATTAATTCTTTCTCAAAGAACTATATCATGTGTGGATGGAGAGTCGGAAACATTGTTGCAGCACCGGAACTCCTTAAGACAATGCTTGAGATTTCTCAGAATGTTGTATTCTCAACACCTACAATCTCACAGCGTGCAGCGCTTCATGCGATGAGAATGAGAGATGAAATACAACCGCCTGTAGTAGCTGAATTTAGGAAAAGAGTTTTCTATGCGGCTGAAAGAGTAAACTCAATGCGCAATATGCATGTTCTTTATCCACCAAAGGGAAGTTTTTACCTTTGGATTAATATAAAGGGTACGGGACTTACATCTGCAGAGGCAGCAGACTTGATTCTGAAAGAGGCACATGTACTAATGTTGCCAGGCAATGCATTTGGACAGTGCGGAGAAGGGTTCTTAAGAGTTTCATGTACCGTTACGGTTGAGAAGCTTAAGGAAGCTTTTGATCGAATTGAGAAGATCGACATTTTCAATCCGAATATCTAGGCACCTCTTTTGATTAAGTTATTTAATCAAAATAACCACTATAAACGAAAACCCATCGCTAATGCGATGGGTTTTCGTTTGTTTTACTTCTTTGCCTGACTTATGTGTTCAAGATTTCCAGCTCTCATTGTGGCGGGAATTTCTATTTGACGGCGAACCTTCTGCGTCGAAGTCTTAACCATTGGTTCATGAGTAAGCTCAAGATATTCAATGTGCTTGTATGTTGGCAGGTCCTGATTCTGGAGTTTAATATCATCCCATACGCGTGCTCTAAACTCCTCATCCTGTGGATCAAAGCTCTCTGGAACAACAATCTTTACGGCTACAGCCAGGTCGTTAGGTTTCTCATAACCTAAGACCATAAGCTCAGATACATAAGGGAGCTTGCTCAACTTATTCTCTAGTTCTTCTGGATAGATATTTTTGCCATTCTTTAGAACGATAACATTCTTTGATCTACCTGTAATGAATAGGTTACCATCCTTATCTAGTCTTCCAAGGTCTCCTGTATGGAACCAGCCATCCTTAATAACATGGTTAGTATCTTCTTCATTATTATAATAGCCTAGCATTACATTAGGCCCTCTAGCGATAATCTCGCCAATGCCATCTTCACCAGGCTCATCAATCTGAACTTCAACATTTGGCATAGCCTTGCCTACAGAGCCAGGAACTAGATTCCAAGGCTGCTCAGCACATAGAACAGGAGATGTCTCGGTGAGGCCATAGCCCTGAAGACTTGTAATTCCCCAATCATTAAGATCGCTAGCAACTTCCGGGTTGAGAGCTGATGCACCTGTGATTAAAATACGAAGCCTAGTGCCAAGCCCCTCGTGCACATCCTTGAAAAGAGAGTCTCTCTTGTCAATGCCGAACTTCAGAAGAAGTCTACTTACCTTCTGTCCAAAACGAAGCTTCTTAAGAGCACCTTTTTTCTCAGCTGCCGCAAGTATCTTCTTATATAGAGCTTCATTAATTAGCGGTACGCAGAAGAATACATTTACCTGATACTCCTCGAAATTCTTTTGAATATGTCTGATTCCGTCACAGAATACAGTTTTACCCCCGTGAGAGAAGAACAGCAGCTGTCCTGTTGAACCGAAAGTATGGTGGTAGGGCAGGAAAGCCATATTTACATCTGATGGATAGAAGTCTTCATGAAGAGTTAGCCCGTAAATATTAGATGCAATATTACGATGTGACAGCATAACCGCTTTAGCCTGGCTAGTTGTGCCAGATGTAAAGAGCATTATGCTAGGTCCAAAGTTGTCTATTGGAAGTCTAAGGAACTCGTCGTTACCGGCTGCCATCTCGTCTCTACCTATCTTAAGCATATCTGAAATTGAGGTTATGCCCTCAACCTCATCCATGCAAATTAACTGACTTAAGTTAGTCTTACCTCTTGAGATAATTTCATTAACGGAGTCAAGATAAGATGCCTCGAAAACAAGACAGTCAGCCTGTGAGATAATTAGTGAATTCTCAATTTCATCATCTGGAAGGCCCTTGTCCAGAGGAACAACCATGCCAACACCACATACTGATGCGTAGTAAGCAGCCATCCACTCATATCTATTGTGTCCGATAATTGCGATACGCTTACCCTTAAGGCCGAGCGTGAGCATTGCAGTTCCGATATATTCGATATCAGTCACAGAATCACTTACCCTAATGTTGGTGTAGCTCTCGGAAATGTTCTCGGGATAATCAAGGGCGGTTGTAGCGACTGTAGGCTTACCTCCCTTATTCTTAATTGTATAGGCAATATTATCAGGATACTTCTTAAATGTATCATAGATTATTTCCCTTATATTCATATGATCTGTCGCGTTCTTGTTCATTTTCCTTTTCATTTTGTAAAAAGCCTTTCTATAAATAAGTTATCGCTTTGAGCGAACATGGTATTTGATACTACATTCTACAATTTACCGCATTAGAATATATCATTATCTCCATAATGTCAAGTAGTTGACAATAATATGAACTTATAGTATATTCAATAAATGTAAAATATGAAGCAATTGGATAGCGGGATAAACTTGCTGTTCATTAGAGAAGATTGATAGTGTGGGAAGTGGTATTGGTAAAATGACTCAAAGATATGAATATGTAGAGAAGAATATTGAAATGGCAGATGCGTTTGGGGAGACGATTGCGAACTACCACATTCCGAGGTGGGAAGAACTGCCCAATATAGGGCTATATGTTGATCAAGTTATAACATATATCAATGATGGGTTGGCACCGGTAATGGGGTTCGGAGAGGCTCATGACGAGAAGCCCCAGCTTCTTACAAAGTCCATGATTAATAACTATGTGAAGAATGACCTTGTCTGGGCACCGGTAAAGAAGCACTATGGGAAAGAACACATTGCTAAGCTCTTTATAATAACAGTAGTGAAAATTTCATATAGCATGAGTGACATTGGAGATTTTGTGCATTATTCTTTAGATGGGGAGGCTATTCCGGACATGTATAACAGGTTCTGCAGTTTATTTGAACAATCAATGGATTGCGTAATAAATCATAAGCAATTCATTGCTAAAGAGGACACAGGCAAGATTTATATTCAGAAGACGATAATGCAATCCTGTGCCAATAAGATATATGCAAGCTTCTTGCTTTCAGAGAACATCAAAGGCAATTAATAGAATCGCGAAATAACATATAGCAGCGTAGTGGCGAAGATTCGTCATAGCGCTGTTTTTTGTATTTTTGGGGTTCTACATTGTCAAGCTAAGCTAAGTTAAATTAAATATATAAATTAAATATAATAGGAGGAACTTAAGATGGAGATAGGTACAGTAAGTGAAGAACAAATTCAAGGTTATTGCAGAAGATTATTGGAGAAAGAACTATCGGACGCAACTATAAGGAAATATAAACAAACCATAGTTGAGTTTGAAGATTTCCTGGAGGGCAGGGTATTAAATAAGGTGGAGATTCTTTCTTTTAGAGAAGAATTACGAATCAAACATAAGCCGCAGACTGTTAATGTGAAACTATGCGCAATCAACTCATTTTTGGATTTTATAGAAAGCCCTGAGATGAAGATTAAGTTATTACGCATACAGCATTATGCATTCATTGAAGATGGCAAAGAGTTAAATGAGTCAGAATATAAAAGACTTCTGGCAGCTGCAAGGAAACTAGACAATGAGCGCCTATACAATGTGATGAGTACAATTTGCGGAACTGGGATAAGGATTAGCGAGCTTCGGTTTATTACAGTTGAGGCAATTAAACTCGGAAGAGTAATGGTCTCAATGAAGGGCAAAGAGCGTCTGATAATAATTCCCCAGAAACTAAGAAAGCAGCTTCTAATCTTTGCAAAAGACAACAAAATCTGCAGTGGAAGCATATTTATTACTAAAAACGGGAAGACTCTTGATAGATCAAATATTTGCCATGATATGAAAAAACTATGCAAGATAGCAAAAGTAGACAATGATAAAGTGTTCCCGCACAATTTATGACATTTATTTGCACGCAGTTTCTATGAGGTAGAGAGAAATATTGCTCATTTATCAGATATTCTAGGGCACAGCAGTATTGAAACTACAAGAATCTATGTGGCAACGAGTGCAAGGCATTGCGAGCAGGTAATGGACCAAATGCACCTAATATAAAAAGGTTCTACAATTTATGGTGTTGGTGATGGAAATAACATTTCATCGTCAGCACCATTTTAGTTCAAAAAAATAAAAGACATGAAAGCCTTTTTCCTTTAGAATATAAGTGACAAAACAAATATCAAGG
>JAAZHB010000179.1 GCA_012510935.1 Clostridiales bacterium | reverse complement strand
TGCCGCATCGTCCTCAACACACCAGATCATCTTAGTCCTCCTTGTGTACCCCTGTCGCAGAGAAAAGAACCCACTCTGCAATATTTGTTGCATGGTCTCCAATTCTCTCAAAATATTTTGCAATCATCAGAAGATCCAGCGCAAAGACGCCATCCTCAGGGGCTTTCCCTATCGTCTGGATTAGCCCTCTTTTGACATCATCAAAGCGCCTATCTACAATATCATCATAATCAATAACCTCCTGCGCTAGCTCCATATCTCGCTTTACATAGGCATCAATACTATCTGTTACCATTTTACTCGTATCATTGGCCATATCATAGATATATTTATGTTCATCGCAGAATTTTTTCTCAATACATATTACAATCTCCGCAATGTCCTCCGCTTGATCACCGATTCTCTCCATGTCAGTAATTATCTTAAGCGCCGCCGAAATTTGTCTCAAATCCCTTGCGACAGGTTGCTGCTGAAGCAACAGTTTCAAGCAAAGCGACTCAATCTCCCTCTCCTTCTGATCTATCTCTTGGTCAAAAGGCGCAACCATCTTAGCTATCTTTACGTCGCCTGTTGATAATGCACTTGCCGCTAGCCCTATGACTTCCTCGCAAAGTGCGCCCATCTCTATCATCTCGTTATTTAGTTGTTGCAGCTGCTCATCAAACCTAGTTCTCATTTTATCCAAACCTCCCTGTTATATAATCCTCTGTACGCTTGTCCTCAGGATACGAGAATATCTTGTCCGTTTTACCATATTCCACAAGATCCCCGAGCAGGAAGAACGCAGTCTGGTCAGAAATTCTAACAGCTTGTTGCATATTATGAGTCACAATAATTATTGTGTATTTTTCTGCCAGAGACATAACTAGCTCCTCGATTTTGGAAGTGGAGATTGGATCAAGCGCGGATGTTGGCTCGTCCATTAGAAGAACTTCAGGTTCAACTGCCAATGCCCTCGCAATGCAAAGTCTTTGCTGCTGTCCGCCAGAAAGCCCTAGCGCACTTTTCTTAAGCCTATCTTTAACTTCATCCCAAATTGCGGCATCTTTCAAAGACTTCTCTACAATTTCACTCAGCTGTGCATTGTTTGTTATGCCATGAGTTCTTGGTCCATAAGCAATGTTATCGAAAATGCTCATAGGGAAAGGATTAGGCTTCTGAAATACCATTCCAACCTGTCTTCTTAGTTCATTTACGTCAACATCTGGAGCATAAATATCTTTGTCATGATAGGTGACTTTGCCCTCTATTCGAACAGAAGGAATAAGGTCATTCATCCTATTTAAAGTCTTTAAGAAAGTTGACTTTCCGCAGCCAGAAGGTCCGATAAAAGCGGTAATACTTTTCTCTGGAACCTCAATATTAATGTTTTTTAGTGCCTGTGTATTACCATACCATAGACACAGGTCCTCTGCTTTCATAATGCTCATATGTTATTTTTCCTCTTATAATGTTCTCCTACTAGAGATGCGCTCAAATTAATTAGTGCTGTTATTATTAATAAAATCGTAGCAATAGCAAATGCAATTTCAAATTCGCCTTGGTCCTTAGCATATACATAAAGTGCGACGGTAAGTGTTGCTCCCGCGCTAGAAAGCCCCGAGAAAAGACCATTGATCACATGTGCAAAACCTGCGGTAAATAATAAAGCTGCCGACTCTCCGATAATTCTTCCTACAGTTAATATGCAACCTGTAATGATCCCATCTATGCAGCTTGGAAGAACAACCGTCCTTATTACTCTCCACTTTCCTGCTCCTAGACCAAAGGCGCCTTCTCTATATGATTGCGGTACAATCTTTAGAGATTCCTGAGTCGTTCTCATTATTGTTGGTAGATTCATAATTACAAGTGTCAGAGCTCCAGCTAGAAGACAGCCTCCAAGCAAATTGGAGAACATCAGCATTCCAACAAGTCCATATATTATTGAAGGAATCCCCGCAAGTGTCTCCGCTGCATATTCGATGATTTTAATCACCCTTTGATTCGTTGCATACTCTGTAAGATAAACAGCTGCGCCTACTCCAAGAGGCAACACAACAAGAATTGTTGCAAATATTATATATAGAGTGTTCAGAATATCTGGGAGAATTCCTATTGTATCTTCTAGATAGCTAGGCCCCGTTGACAATAGCTCCCAGGTAATATTTGGTACACCTTTTGACAGAACATAGACAATCATGAATATTACAAGTGCTGCTGTTAAGACTGTGCAAATATACATTGCGCCCTTCATTGCTCTTACATATATTTTTCTCTTAGTGCTTAAATTATTTTCTTTCATTTTATTTCTCCTTGCTTCCTTTTAAGAAATAGTTTAAACACGCATTGATTAACATGATGAATAGGAATAGAACAAGCGCAATTGAGAACAATGCTTGTCTTTGCAACCCACTTGAATACGACATCTCACTTGCTACTGCCGTTGTAAGAAACCTTACACTTTGGAAAAGACTTGGCATGTTAGGAGCGTTGCCCGATACCATCATTACTGCCATTGCTTCTCCAATAGCTCTTCCAACTCCTAGAACAACTGCGGCCGCAATGCCGCTTTTAGCAGCTGGAACTGAAACCTTGAAAAATGTCTCAATTGGCGTCGCACCAAGCGCAAGTGATGCATCCTCATATTCTTGAGGTACCTTCTCAAGGGCAGTAACTGACACCTTGATTATTCCCGGCAGGATCATAATTGATAGAACAATTATTGCTGCTAGCAAGCTCGCTCCATCAGGCACTCCAAACACTTTACTTACAGCTGGAACAAGCACCATCATTCCCACTAGACCATATACAACCGATGGGATTCCTGACAGAAGACTTACCTCATGATTCATTACACTCTTTATTTTAGGAGGCGCAAGCTTTGCCAGATATACTGCTGTAAAAAATCCTATTGGTACACCAATTACAATTGCACCTGCAGTTCCATAGACACTTGTTAATATAAATGGCAAAATCCCAAATGCAGCTGGGGTCTCTGTTGATGCCCACTTTTTCCCAAAGAGAAACTCTCTAATTTCGATCTCGCCAATTGCTGGCAACCCAGATATTACTAAGTAAATTGCAATAAGGAGAACGCAGCCAACCGTTATAAGCCCTAAAACTAGGAATATTCCTTTTACTATTCTTTCAACTAAATTATTATTCTTCATTCTTCTACCTTCATAGCCAGTTTTAGCGACGACCTAATTTGTCGCCGCTAACACTAGCTTGATTAAAGTTGATATTACTTATTTGCTGATACAACTCCAGCCGCTGTAATTATTTCATTAGCATCCTTTGATGTTGCAAAGTCGAAGAAACTTTGTGCTGCGTCTGAGAGCTTTGTGCCATCCTTTGTAACAAGAACAAATGGTCTTTGAATCTTGTAGGTCTTGTCCATAATTGTATCCTCTGTTGGTTCAACACCTTCAACCTTGATTGCCTTTACACTATCCTTAAC
>JAAZHB010000178.1 GCA_012510935.1 Clostridiales bacterium | reverse complement strand
TTTGTAATTGCACCAACTGCTGCAGTAAATCTTTTCAAGGGCTTTATTTCCAACACGATTGTCCTTAACTTGATAGAGGGAATTTTAAGAATTCTGATATTTGTTCTATACATTCTGGCAATTAGCCGAATGAAAGATATTAAAACACTGTTTCAATATCATGGAGCGGAGCACAAAACCATTCATTGCTATGAGAATGGGCTTGAACTGACGCCGGATAACGCAAGCCAATTTTATACACTTCACCCAAGATGCGGAACAAGCTTTATGGTTTTCGTTCTTGTGATAAGTCTGGTGATTTTCTCCTTCCTTGGATGGCCAAATATATATTGGAGAATTGCATCAAGACTATTACTCCTGCCTGTAATTGCTGGAATAAGCTATGAAGTTCTTAAGTGGGCTGGTAGAAGTGACAGCAAGGTAGTGAAAATTCTTAGCTATCCAGGCCTTATGTTACAAAAGCTTACAACAGCTGAGCCAACGGTTGGCCAACTGGAGATTGCAATTACTGCTCTGGAAGCGGTGCTTGTTTCAGAAGATGAGCCTACATATGAAGGTTTTGTTGAAAGAAAGCTCTTTAAGAAAACCGTAGACGAACCTCTTAGCGGCCCACCGGTCGACAATAATCTTGTAGAGGACTTGGGGGAAGAAGCTCAGAATTTAATAGGGGATCAGAGTCTTAGCAAACTTGCGGATCCAATCAATATTCCAAATGCGGAGTCATATACACAAATGTTTCCAGAAATAATGAAGAAAAGATTTAATACTGATGCAGGTACTGTAAGAAACACATTAACTTGGGGAGAGAATCTTCTAGCGCTTGTCGAAAATGGGCGAAATGAGGCGATGATAATTTTCTCGTACATCACAGGGATGAGTCGTACAGATGTTGTACTCCGTGGCAAAGAGATGCTTAGCGATGGACAAGTTAGCGATTACGAAAAAGCTATCAGAGAACGTCTGGAGGGGAAGCCGTTGCAATATATCACAAAGGTTCAGGAGTTTATGAATTGCATTATTAAGGTAAATCCGAGCGTGCTAATTCCAAGACTTGATAGTGAGGTTCTAGCAGATAGCGTTATTAGAGTGATACGAGAGAAATCATTTGAACAGCCGGAAATTCTTGATATGTGCACTGGTTCCGGAGCACTTGGTATTTCCATTGGACATGAAATTTCTGATGCGAAGGTAACGCTAACTGATGTTGATCAGGATGCTCTTAGTACAGCAATAAGCAATACACAGCTGAATAATATTTTTAATAGGTGCAGTTTTGTAACAGGTGATATGTTTAATGCTATACTTGAAGATAAGAAGTACGATGTAATTGTAAGCAACCCTCCATACATCGCAAGCGAAGAGGTTGATAAGCTGACCGATGATGTGAAGAACTATGAACCAAGAAAAGCATTGGATGGTGGTGCGGATGGACTAGACTTCTACAGGATAATTGCCGAGAATGCGGGAGAACATCTGAAGGATGGAGGACTTTTGGCGCTTGAAATAGGATGCGATCAAGGCGAATCAGTCCCATATCTTCTGTATGATAGCGGAGAGTTTAGTAATATAAGAGTAGTTAAGGACCTGAATGGTCTTGATAGAGTGGTAATGGCAGAGAGGTGTGAATAAAATGAACAAATTGAATATCGGTGTAGTTTTCGGGGGGAAGTCTAGCGAGTATGATGTATCTCTTCATTCAGCAGCAAATGTTATAAATGCGCTTGATGAAGATAAGTACGACATTACGAAGATTGGAATTACACAGGATGGTAGATGGTATGTAACTCGCGCCAGTTCTGAGGAAATTGCATCGGATAAGTGGGTATACAGTGACTCAAATCAGCAATGTTCAATTCCTCACGACCCTACTGTGGGAGGAATTCTGATTTTTGATGAGGTCGACTATGCTACTGTATTCAGGATTGACTGCTTTATTTTAGTTATTCATGGAGACCACGGCGAGGACGGCGAAATACAGGGGTTGTTCGGGCTTTCGGAGATTCCATATGTTGGCTCTGGTGTAAAATCATCGGCAAACTGTATGGATAAAAGTTGCACAAAAGAGCTTGCTAAGCTAACAGGGGTGAAGATGGCAAAGCATTACCTTGCGAGATTTTCATCATACATTAATGATAAAGAAAAGCTTGTTGCAGAAATTCGCAAGGCTCATGAAGACAAATACCCACTGTTCGTAAAGCCATGTTCGGCAGGATCCTCCGTAGGGGTAACAAAGGTTAAAAGCGAGAAAGAATTAGGGCTTGCGCTAGATGAGGCTTTTAAGTATGATAAAAAAGTTCTGGTTGAAGAGGCGATTGTTGGAAGAGAGTTGGAAATTGCGGTGCTTGGAAATGAATATCCAAAGGCTAGCAGCATCGGAGAGATTCTAACTGCTGGAGAATTCTATACCTACGAAGCAAAATATTCTAATCCAGAATCAAAGACAAGAGTTGTAACAGACCTTCCGCAAGAAGTTGTGGAGAAGTTCCAAAGCGTAGCCATTGATCTATATAAGGAGCTAGACTGCAGAGGGCTTGCAAGGGTTGACTTCTTCTATACAAAGGAAGGCGAGATTGTATTTAACGAGATAAATACTCTTCCGGGCTTCACAGATATTAGCATGTATCCTCAGCTATGGAAAAACGATGGCGTTGAAACCACCGAGTTGATGGATAGACTAATTGCATTAGCTTTTGAAGAGCATTCAGAGTGGAAACGTTAATTTTATTTGTTTAGATATAATATAAAGGAGAAATGTTATGCATAAGATTGTTTATAAGAAGCAGCTTAGCCATGATATGTTCTGGCTGGAGTTTGAGGCTCCATACATTGCAGCAAATGCTAAACCTGGACAGTTCATCATATTTAGAGTGGATGAGTTTGGAGAAAGAGTACCACTAACTATGGCAGGAAGCAACAAAGAAAAGGGAACAGTTACTATTATTTTCCAAGCTGTTGGCCGTAGCACAATGCTGCTATCACAGCTTGAAGAAGGTGATGCTATTCTTGATGTTACAGGACCTCTTGGAAAGGCTACAGCAATGGAAGGCATTAAGAAGGTTTGCATTGTTGGAGGCGGAACGGGAAATGCGCTTGCTTATCCTGTAGCAAAGGGAATGCATGAGGCGGGAATTCATGTAGATATGGTTTCTGGCTTTAAGACTAAAGACCTCATTGTTCTTGAGGATGAATTTGTAGATGCTGTAGATAACTTCTTCCTATGCACAGATGATGGAACTGCAGGAGAGAAGATGCTCACTACAGAGAAGCTAAAGGAACTAATTGAAGCAGGAAATGAATACGACGAGGTTATAACAGTTGGTCCTCCTATCATGATGAAGTTCATATGCAAGGTTACTGCTGAATATGGTATAAAGACAGTTGCTTCTCTAACAGCCTTGATGATTGATGGAACTGGAATGTGTGGTGGCTGCAGGGTTCAGATTGCTGGAGAGAAGAAATATGTATGCGTAGATGGACCAGAATTTGATGGACAGCTTGTGGATTGGGATGTGCTAATCGCTCGTAATTCTTACTATGCCGATGAGGAGAAAGAAGAAAGAGAGCATGTTTGCAGAATTACAGGAGGGGTAAGACACTATGAGCGTTAATAACACACTAGAAAAGACTCCAATGCCTACACAGGAGCCTGATGTAAGAAATAAGAATTTTGAAGAGGTAGCTCTTGGATATACTGAAGAGATGGCAGTATCAGAGGCTCAGCGTTGTTTAAATTGTAAGAACAAGCCTTGTGTAAACGGATGTCCTGTTAATGTAAGGATCCCTGAATTTGTTGCTTGCGTTGCAGAAAGAGATTTTGAGAAGGCTTATGAGATTCTTACTTCAACTAATTCGCTTCCTGCAATTTGCGGTAGAGTATGTCCGCAGGAGAATCAGTGTGAAGGCAAGTGCGTAAGGGGCATTAAGGGAGAACCAGTTGGCGTTGGAAGAATTGAGAGATTCGTAGCAGACTGGCATAAGAAAAACGTTGGAAATAAGAGTGTTAAGAAATCGGATTCAAATGGAATCAAAGTTGCAGTTGTAGGTTCTGGCCCTGCTGGACTAACGTGTGCAGGAGACTTGGTTAACCTTGGTTATGAAGTAACAGTTTTCGAATCACTTCACAAAGAGGGCGGTGTACTTGTATATGGCATTCCAGAATTCCGTCTGCCAAAGGATATTGTAGCTTATGAAATTGAGACTCTTGCTAAGAAGGGTGTCATGTTTGTACACAATGTTGTAGTTGGAAAGTCTATCTATATCGATGATCTTTTTGAAGAAGGCTACAAGGCAGTATTCATAGGAACTGGAGCTGGACTTCCAAGTTTTATGAACATCGAAGGCGAAGATCTTGTTGGCGTATATTCAGCAAACGAGTACCTTACAAGAATTAACCTAATGAAGGCTTATCTAAATGACTATGATACACCTATTAAGCATAATAAGAATGTTGTCGTAGTAGGTGCGGGAAATGTAGCAATGGATGCAGCAAGATGTGCGAAGAGAATGGGTGCTGAGGTTCACGTAGTATATAGACGTTCAAGAGCAGAGATGCCTGCAAGAGCTGAAGAGATAGAGCATGCAGAGGAGGAAGGTATTAACTTCCATCTTCTCAACAACCCAGTTAGAATTCTTGGTGATGATAAGAACCATGTTGATAGAATCGAGTGTATAAAGATGGAGCTTGGTGAGCCAGATGCAAGCGGCAGAAGAAGACCTATTGCAGTTGAGGGTTCAGAGTTTGAAATTGAAGCAGATGCAGTAATTATGGCACTTGGAACTAAGCTAAACTCACTTATCTGTGATACAACAGAGGGCGTTGAGCTAAATGAAAGAGGGGGGCTAAGGGCTGAAGATGAGACTGGCGCAACAACAAGACCTGGGGTTTTTGCGGGTGGTGATGCTGTAACAGGAGCTGCCACAGTTATCAGAGCTATGGGCGCTGGCAAGAAAGCCGCTGCTGCTATGCACAAATATTTGCAGAAGTAGAAGCGACAGGGATGAAACCCTAATAGAGAATATAGTAATTTAGAACTTGAGACGGGCGTGACCTTGATGGTCACGCCTTTTTTATTTAACAGAAACTTTACAAAATGTGACTTTTTGATTTTACGATGTGAATCTATCATATAACTGTAGACAGCAGAGTCTACCAAATAATATTGAATTAATTTTAATTAAGATAACAGAAGGAGAGAATAAGAAAATGAAAAGATTATTAATAATTGCTTTGACAGGAGTTATGTGTATAGCTGCACTAACAGGATGCGGAAGCAGCTCAGTTGAGGGGGCAGTTGCTACAGACGGTTCTACTTCAATGGAAAAGGTTATTGGGGGATTAGGCGAACAGTTTATGAAGGATAATTCAGATGTAAGCTTTACTTACAACCCAACTGGATCAGGTTCGGGTATTCAAGCCGTGTCGGACGGAAGATGTGATATTGGTCTTGCTAGTAGAAACCTAAAAGATGAAGAGAAAGAAGCCGGGCTGACAGAGACTGTTCTAGCATATGATGGCATTGCAATGGTTGTCAATCCGAAGAATAAGGTTGAGGATCTTACAGTTGAGCAGATCAAGCAAATTTACACAGGAGAGATTACAAACTGGAGTGAGGTTGGCGGAGAGGATATGGAAATCGTAGTAATAGGAAGAGAAGCTGGATCGGGAACAAGAGATGGTTTTGAGTCCATTACGGGAACAGAGAATGCTTGCCAATACAGACAGGAACTCACATCAACAGGAGATGTAATCACAACAGTAGCAGGAAATAAAAATGCAATAGGCTATGCTTCACTATCAGCTGTTAAGGATAGTGTAAAGGCAATCAAGGTTGAAGGTGTTGAACCAACAGAGGATACAATTATGGACAAGACCTACAAGATTCAAAGACCATTTGTTCTTGTTACAAAGGATGGTACAAAGCTCTCAGATGCAGCACAAAGCTTCTTCGACTTTGCAACATCAAAGGATGCTAATGAAATAATTGCAGAGGCTGGAGTTGTATCAGCAAATAAGTAATATAATATTAAATCAAGCTAGTGTTAGCGGCGACAAAGAAGGTCGTCGCTACAACTAGCTGCGAAGGTAGAAGAATGAAGAAAAATAATTTAGTTGAGAGAGTGGTAAAAGGAATATTCTTAGTTTTAGGCCTTGTAACAGTTGGCTGTGTTCTCTTGATTGCAATATACTTGGTCATCTCTGGATTACCGGCAATTGGGGAGATTGGAATTAGGGCGTTTCTCTTCGGGAAAAAATGGGCATCAACGGAGACACCAGCGGCATTTGGGATTTTGCCATTTATATTAACAAGTGTCTATGGAACAGCAGGCGCAATTGTAATTGGCGTACCGATTGGATTTTTTACGGCGGTATATCTAGCAAAACTAGCACCTCCTAAAATAAAGAGCATAATGAATCATGCGGTAAGTCTTCTGGCAGGCATTCCATCCGTAGTATATGGCTTAGTGGGAATGATGGTTCTGGTTCCCGCGGTTAGCAGATTGTTCGGGGTGCCTGACGGTGCAAGCTTGCTTGCAGCGATTATAGTATTGTCAATTATGATTCTGCCGGGAATTATAAAGGTGTCAGTTACTGCTCTTGAGAAAGTTCCGCAGGAATATGAAGATGCATCACTGGCACTTGGCGCGACCCCAATCGAGACATATTTCAAGGTTTCTGTCCCAGCTGCAAAGAGTGGAATCGCAGCAGCAGTAGTATTGGGAGTAGGAAGAGCTATAGGTGAGGCAATGGCGGTAATGATGGTTTCGGGCAATGCGCCCAATATGCCAAGCCTTTTCGAAAGCGTAAGATTTCTTACAACCGCTGTTGCAAGTGAAATGTCGTATTCTAGTGGACTGCAAAGGCAGGCACTATTCTCGATAGCTCTTGTGCTTTTCCTATTTATCATGTTGATCAATGCGTGCTTAAACTATTTCTTAAAAGGAAATAAGGAGAATTAATATGCAGGAGAAAAATTTAAGTCCAAAGAGGCGAAGATATGTGCGGGGAATGAAGGGGGCAATGTATATTTGCACAATCCTAACTGCAGCTCTTGTAATATTCATGATAGTCTATGTTTTGACAAAAGGTATTCCGAATATTAGTTGGAAACTATTGTCAACTGGGCCTAGTTATCTCGAAGATACAATAGGAATCCTTCCGGATATTCTAAACACTTTATATATTATATTTGCGACAATTCTTGTCGTATTGCCACTAGGAGTAGGTGCAGCAATTTACCTTACAGAGTATGCAACAAATCAAAGATTAATAAAAATTATCGAGTATGCCGCAGAAACTCTCGCGGGGATTCCATCAATTATATATGGCCTTGTTGGCATGCTGATGTTCTCAAATCTTTTGGGAAGCTGTCTTCTAGCAGGAGCTTTAACCCTTGTTATTATGAATCTTCCAACGATAATGAGGACAACGCAAGAATCACTTAAAATAGTACCTCAATCATATAGAGAAGGAGCTTTTGGACTTGGCGCTGGAAAGTGGAGAGTGATAAGGACGGTGGTTATGCCAAGTTGTGTAGATGGAATAATTACAGGTTGCATATTGACGGTTGGTAGAATTATTGGAGAGTCTGCGGCACTTCTATTTACCGCAGGATTCGCACATGTGATAAATGGACTTTTCTCTGGCTTGAGCAGTGCGGGAGCAACACTGACAGTTGCACTTTACGTATATGCAAAAGATCAAGGAGAGTTTGATATTGCGTTTGCTGTTGCAACAATTTTATTAATACTTACAGCACTAATAAATTTAAGTGCTTCTATGGTTGGAGAACATTATAAGAGGAAAAATAACATATGAACATAATGAAAGCAGAAGACTTGTGTCTATGGTATGGTAATACACAGGCACTAAAAAATATTAATATAAAGATTCCTGAAAAAAGCATTACCGCATTTATTGGGCCATCTGGCTGCGGAAAATCAACTTTCTTAAAGACTCTAAATAGAATGAATGATCTTATCCCGTCAGTGAAAATAACTGGGATGGTTACATATCATGATCGAGATATTTATGCTCCAGATGTTGATGTTAATGAATTGAGACGACAAGTTGGAATGGTTTTCCAGAAGCCGAATCCTTTTCCAATGAGTATATTTGACAACATTGCTTATGGCCCAAGAACTCATGGAATAACTAACAATGCCAAGTTAAGCGAAATTGTTGAAAAGTCTCTAAGAGATGCAGCCATATGGGATGAGGTAAAAGACAGATTGAAGAAAAGCGCATTAGGGCTTTCTGGTGGGCAGCAACAAAGGTTATGTATTGCACGGGCATTAGCTGTTTAGCCAGAGGTTCTATTGATGGACGAGTCTACTTTAGCTCTCGATCCAATTTCTACATCTAAAATCGAAGACTTGACTATGTCATTAGCAGAAAAATACACGATTATTATCGTTACTCATAATATGCAGCAGGCTGTTAGAATCTCTGACCAGACAGCATTCTTTCTGCTTGGAGATCTTGTGGAATATGGCAAGACAGACAAGATGTTCTCGTACCCTGAGGACAAGAGGACAGAGGATTATATAACAGGGAGGTTTGGTTAAAATGAGAACAAGATTTGATGAGCAGCTTAAACAGCTCAATAAAGAGATGATTGAGATGGGCGCGCTTTGCGAGGAAGTCATAGGCCTAGCAGCAAGAGCATTATCTACAGGCGACGTAAAGATAGCGAAGAAAGTTGCGCCTTTTGACCAAGAGATTGATCAGAAGGAGAGAGAGATTGAGTCGCTTTGTCTGAAGCTATTACTTCAGCAGCAACCTGTCGCGAGGGATTTGAGGCAAATTTCGGCGGCTCTTAAGATTATTACAGATATGGAGAGAATTGGCGATCAAGCTGAGGACATTGCTGAGATTGTCATATTTATTGAAAAAAAATTCTGCGATGAGCATAAATACATCTATGATATGGCTAATGATACGAGTAAAATGGTAACAGATAGTATTGATGCTTATGTTAAACGCGACGTTACTCTTGCACAAGAGGTTATTGAGTATGATGATGTAGTAGATAAGCGGTTCGAAGATGTCAAAAGAGGGTTGATTCAGACAATCGGGAGAAACCCTGAAGACGGGGTATTTGCTCTAGACCTTCTCATGATTGCAAAATATTTTGAGAGAATTGGAGACCATGCAACAAATATTGCAGAGTGGGTTCTTTTCTCTGCGACAGGGGTACACAAGGAGGACTAAGATGATCTGGTGTGTTGAGGACGATGCGGCA
>JAAZHB010000177.1 GCA_012510935.1 Clostridiales bacterium | reverse complement strand
GCTCGCAAGCGTTCGCCCAATACTACGAGCTACCGTTTTGCCATACATAGTGAATTTTCTAGATCCGACCATCGCTACACAGTTTGTTGAAAGAAGTGAAATATAGCCTGAATAATAGAGTTCTTTGGGTGGATTTGCAATCTCTCTCAACTTGGATGGATATTCTTCTGAATTAATATCTATATGCCTAATCTTCATTCATGTCTCCAATTCTATAGCTCAAGGCTTCAGCAATATGTTCATATTCTATATCTTCTTTCCCGTCAAGATCTGCAATTGTTCTTGAGACCTTTAATACCTTGTTGAAGGAACGAGCTGACATTTTATAAGCCTTATAAGCGGTACTCATCAGCTTTTCTTCCTCACACCCCAGCCTGCAATGGATTTTCAATTCTGGATCTGTTAACGCAGCATTAGGTTTCAACCGCCCCATTGATTTTGCAAACGCTCTTGCTTTAACTACCTCCTCCCTCAGTTCAGCGGAGGTCTTTCCATGTATTGAATTCTCTTGAAGCTCTTTGTAATCTACTCTATTCAGACTGATTCTAATGTCTACTCTGTCAATTAAAGGCCCATTCAACTTTTTTCTGTATTGGTCAAGTTGACTCTGTGAGCATTTACATAATTTCTCAGTATCACCTGCATAACCACAATAGCAAGGATTCGCCGCCATAATAAGATGAAAATCGCATGGAAAACTATGAGGCGCCCCGCCTCTAAAATGTTCAATCTTTTTCTCTTCGATTGGTGTTCTAAGAGCATCAATTAGCGTTCTGTCAAAACAAGTCACCTCATCGAGGAATAACACTCCGTTATGTGCAAGTGATATTTCACCTGGGACAGGGTATCTCCCGCCGCCAAGCAAACCAGCTCTTCCTATCGAAGAATGTGGCATACGAAAAGGTCTTTCTGTAAGCTTTCTAATGTTTCTATCATTTCCCATGACTGAATAAACAATTGCAGTTTCCAGAATCTCTTGCTTGCTCATTTCTGGCATGATTGTATGAATCCTTCTAGCAATCATTGTTTTACCGCAACCTGGTGGTCCTAGCATCATAATACCGTGGCGCCCTGTAACAGCAACCTGTATTGCCCGCTTCGCATTCTCTTGTCCTGCTATATCTTTAAAGTCAATTTCATTTTTAATTAGAGACTCATTATTTATGAGAGCTTCCTTCGCAATAGCTTGCTCAATTTTCTCCAGAAGTCTTAGGGTCTTCTCACTTGGACTATCTTTGCAATTATTAATTATATTGATGCAATCTGCTAGAGACCTTACCGGGATTAGTTTCGGGCCTTCAATTAACTTTGCTTCGTTATAATTCTCAACAGGAAGAATTATAGTGCTTATACCGCTCTTATACATGTCTATAACCATAGGTAAGACGCCATCAATTCTACTGATATTGCCATTTAAGGACAGTTCACCAATAATTCCATAGTTCTCTGCCGCAGAACTAACATAGAGAGACGAGACGAGAATCCCAATTGCCATTGGCAGGTCAAGATAACTTCCATTCTTTCTAATATTTGCAGGTGTTAGATTTACGACAATTCTGCTGCGCGGATAATCATATCCCGAGTTTAAGATTGCTGACTTAATTCTTTCTCTAGCCTCCATCACCATTGCAGAGGCCATCCCAACAATGCATATATTTGGCAGGCCCCTTGTAATATCAGTCTCAACAATAACAGTCTGCCCTTGTACTCCAGCAAAGACTGCAGTTTTAATTTTGCTAAACATATAAGCCTCCTATATACACCCCATTATTAGACCAATCTCAATTGCTGCCACATTAAATTCAACTTCCCTATATTCTAGCTTATGGCTGCTAAGGAAAATTTCCGAACAAATCTTGATTCTTCTTTGTTTTCTTTCATCAACTGCCTCTGCGGGATGTCCATGCGAACAACCTACCCTCGTTTTAACCTCCCAGAAACTCACGAGCCCGCCCCTAATTGTCACTATGTCAATTTCTCCAAATTTCGT
>JAAZHB010000176.1 GCA_012510935.1 Clostridiales bacterium | reverse complement strand
AAATTTCAAATCGTTCTGTGGATTGCCAAGCTCACTCATTAAGATCTTTATACTGTCTAAGCCAAGTACACTTCCGTATTTTGATACATGATCTAAATATACCCTTGCTTCTTCGTATAACATTATATTTTCCTTTATTCAGTTTTTTATATATTTCTAACGCATCTATTCTAACGCAAAAAAATCATTATGTACAGATAATGAATTATTTGTCAATTTGTGTCAATTTGTCAATTAAAACCAGCCTACCTCTATCCTATGTAGACCTTGCTCTGTATAGTTACCTATCTCAAAAGATATCTACTAATGCTTATTCATTAATTCAGCAATACATTTCTCTATCAAATCAAAGGCATTCTCTAAATTATCTTCATTTCTTACAGCCTCTTCTAGTGGACACATCCCATCATGCTCCCTGTTTTTAATATATGGAACCAAGGTCTCATATTGGTACTTAATGCCATTCTGCTTCAGCATATTTACTGCATGCTCACTCATTACCTCGCCATATACAGAAGTTGCTCCAGAATAGGCTAGTAGCATTGCGGCCGCTTTCCCAATAATAGTGTCATATACCTCTTTACCCTTGAAATATTCTTGATTTTCTCTCATAGGGGTAACAATCGGTTTTACTCCTATCCCTTTACCTTCAATAAGATTCTTTCCATCAAACACAGCAAACTGTATGTCTCTAGATTTGATTCGTCTAATAATGCTATTGTTCATAGTGTCTTCTTCCTAGATAAACTCTCTCCGAAAGTGGAGCAATAATCATCTGAGCTATAATCCCCGGAGCAGATTTAAATACCCCGAGAAGCAGCATTGTAAGAGCAGCCCCTTGCATTTGCATTCCAAGCACATTTACTGCAAACACAACACTCACAATATAAACGGTCCTTGAACCAATGAGACCAAGAAGTATGCTGACTGGTGCAGAGAATTTCTTATGTAATACATGCACGAACACTCCGTATAAAGGAATTTCTATCAGCATAAAGTATAACATTGGGACAGGCGGCATTCCTGTAATAAACGAGCTTAGCAGCGGTGACAATATTGCAATATACAGTACATATGGCAACGGTAGTATTAACGCTGCACATGCAACACCCCAAAACAGAGGCAGGAGTATTTTGCCAGCCTCTACGCCGACTAAATGGACTACTTGAGGCATAATAATTGATATCGCTAAGAATAGCGATGCAATCGTTATATTGTAAATAGATCTTTTGCCTTTATTATTCATTTATCTGTTTCCTTTTTTACTTAAAACAATGGATGTGCATGCCCATATCATAGCCAAGCACATCCATAATTATATATACTTTCAATTATTATGAAAATTAATATTTTACTCAAATTGAAGTAATATTGCAATACCTATATAAATAAAATCATTCTTTGACACTCTTCTTGGCATACATATCTTTATCTGCAAGAGAAAGAAGCTGCTCCCAACTCCAGCCTTCCATCAAATCATCACTACTTGAATAACCAATACTAACATTGAAATGAAATTCTTTATCACAATCGTAATAACAAGTCTTTCTCATCTCGCTATAATATTTGTCTATAAGGTTTCTAAAGTTATCGCCTGAAAGCCCGCATCCAATAACAAGGAATTCATCCCCGCCAATCCTGACAACAAGTCTCTCCTTGTTATTCTCTCTAGAATTAAACTGTAGTTGCCTGAATGAAGCAATGTCCTTAAGAAGCATATCACCTGACATATGACCAAATGTATCATTTATGATTTTAAAATCATCTATATCCATAATTGCAACATTCACCGTCGTAGCAAGGTCTAAACAACAGTTCAAAGAAGGAACAAAATTGCTGTCAAGAAATCTTCGGTTATATACCTTGGTTAGTGGATCAAGCATAAGCTGTCGATTTAAGCTATCAATTATTGGTGCCATTTTGTCGGACTTATCAAGTTCAATGGTGAAATCATCAGTAATATTTGCTATCATTTCAATAACATTGCCTACTTCATCAATCTCAAAATATTTT
>JAAZHB010000175.1 GCA_012510935.1 Clostridiales bacterium | reverse complement strand
TTTCCTGAACCTGTTCCGTCGCAAACGCCATTTCCATTACTGTTCCCTGAACCTGTTCCGTCGCAAACACCATTTCCGTTGCCATTTCCTGAGCCTGTTCCGTCGCAGATGCCATCTCCATCAACATCGCCAGTTCCGTCGCAAATGCCATTTCCATTCCCAGAACCTGTACCATCACAAACCGCCTTAGCAGTTTCTGTTTGTTCCTGAACGACTTCTCCAGCTTGGCTTGTTAGTTCAGCAATATCAACTGATGCTTCAGTATCAGTTGACGCAAACGCAAAGCCTGTAGCTCCTATTAGAGCAGCGCAAGTAACGCAAGCAACAATTATTTTCTTTCTATTTTGCATATCATATCCTCCGTTTCAAAAAACTATATATCAAACTGTCATATTTCTTTTCTGTTTCTATACCGATATTTTGCCATGTCAATATGTCACTAATGTGGCATTTATCATGTTTATGAAATTTTTGGGCAAAGAATTTTTCTATATCATTATTAATGCAGTCATATCTCAGCTTTGTTATAATAAAGGTAATTATTTAACCAGAAAGGTAGGGCAAATTATGGCTAAAATTCTAATTGCAGACGACAACTCTCAATTGGTTGAAATTCTACAAGCGGCCGCGCGAAAAGAAGGCCACCAGACATTAGTTGCAAATGATGGGCTTTCAGCGTTGGAGGTTTTTAACAAAAATAAGCCTGACCTTATTCTGCTTGATGTTATGATGCCTAAGATGGATGGTTTTGAAGTGTGCAAACACATTCGCAAAGAGTCCGATACTCCAATAATAATGGTTACCGCTCGCGGCGAAGACTTCGAGAAAATAATGGGCCTTGAAATTGGTGCTGATGACTATATCGTAAAGCCGTTCTCTCCGGCAGAAGTTATGGCAAGGGTTAAAGCAATTCTTCGTAGGCTTGGAAAATCCGCTCCCGATAGTGACCAAACTATTTCAATAGATAATCTTCGAGTTAGCCTTGATGACTATAGTGTTAAGATAGATCAGACCCCTGTTGCTCTATCTAAGCGTGAAGTTGATATGCTGTGGACACTTGTTAAAGGAAGAACTAGAGCCTATTCGAGAGATATGCTGCTAGACCTTCTTTGGGGCTACGATTATTTTGGTGATCCTCGTACAGTTGACTCTCATATGAAAAGGCTTCGCGCTAAACTAGATTTTGCCAATCATCCAAATTGGGAGATACGGACAATACGAAATGTTGGCTACAAATTTGAGGTATTAACTGATGAGAAATAAACTTTTCTTTAAGATAGTTGCGATTTTTGGGATAGTAATGCTTGTATTCTCAGCCATACTTGGTGGTGTTTTCGTCATGCTTTTCAGAGAGCACACTCTTGAAATAAACAAGGACAATATGGTCAATGAGACCGTATCAATTGCTGACACGATTTCTTCTTTCCAAAATAGCGGCACCGAAAGTGCCAGCGGCAATGGAAATGGGAATGGAAACGCCTACGGAAATGGCTATGGCGCTTATCTGCGTTCGCTAGACCCTCTAACGACTATGGAGGTTTGGATTGTAAACGAAAACCTCGAAGTATCTGTATGTGGCGATAAAAGATTGTCAGGGCATGGTGCAGACTTAGGCAAGGAGGACACCCCAGAGACTATAAATAGCGACAGCTTACCAAATGATGCCAAAGATGTTGTTCAAGAGGTTTTTGAAGGCAAAGTAACTTATGGCAAAGAATTCTCTGGCTCCCTTGGTGTGAATGCGCTGACCGTAGGAGCTCCTATATACAACGGCGATGAGGTTGTAGGTGCGGTGCTAGCACATTCCGCTGTCAGTGGAATAAATGAAGCTGTTAATGAAGG
>JAAZHB010000019.1 GCA_012510935.1 Clostridiales bacterium | reverse complement strand
CTCGATGCTATCAAAGTAATATCTTGGATCCACTACAACTATCTCTCGATAGTACTGTGCAAGATACGGAATCATACTGTTCGCATAAGAATCCTTTATCAGCAGCAGGCGCCTATTCTCACTTACTGGCGTCTTTATTGTATATACGGGATGGTTACTTCCACCGAACACTGTATAAGCATCTTTTTTATCGAGATTATCGAAATTATAGAACTCCGAAGTTTTCTCCTTCGTGTCCTCATAATATATTATTGAATCCTTATATGAACTATCCTCGGCCGGCATTCCTACCTTAAGGACATCCGCACTATTTACAACAAAACCGCTCTTTGATGCAAGTGTACCGACAAAATCATTATCAACAGTATAGTTGGTAAAGTCTTGTGAGGTATCCAGTCCATTTTGCGTTCTGAATTGATTGAATGCAAGAAGCGCCCCATCTGAAGTCCAGTGGTGGTCAGTGTAGTAATAAAGCTGCGTATCATTCTTGTTTTTCTCAAAAGTTTCTCTAACATCAATAGTTCCAACGCCAAGAGAACTTAGTCCATCGAACATTTTGTCCATGTACACATTTTGGTCCTTTGGTTTTGCACTAAGCGGAAGCTTGTCATCCAATATGCTTACCGCATTAGGAGCAAGAAGAAAATTCATTTTTAATGACGGATTAGCAGCCTTGAACGTCCCAATCGCCGCTAGTGCGTTATCAATTCTTGATTCAGTTGGAACAGTTGTATCCTCAATTAAGTATCCGCCCCTTGCCTTCCAGACACCATTTGAATATACAGAACCAGCAGCTGAATCAATCGAGGACTTAACTTTTACGAAGATAGACCTAAACGCAAATTGGTCATTTGAATAGTTCTCAAGATTGCTTTCAAAGCTACCATCCAAGTAAGAAGAAGCACTGAAATCTGGGAAAGTCTGCAGCATTCTGTTCTCGTAATCCGAAAAAGCCTTATCCGGCAGTAGTAGATTCAGCACAAAGAAGCCCATAATTATACAGGCAAAAACAATTCCAAATGTTTGATTTTCATTACGCTTGACGCCCCTAAGTTCGCCAACTCGATTCTTTATAGCCTCTCGATTAAAGAATTGATTCTTGAATTTTTCACGCATTAAAATTTGTTCCTTTACTAGAATCTAAAATACAGAAATGGATTATATGATCCAAACACTAAATATGCTACAGATGCAATGAACAATCCAGCAACAATAACCATGCCCAGTTTTGGATATATCTTATTAATTCTTTTGAACTCATTTATCGCCTTTGGCGTACAAGTAAAGGTTGCCACAAGGAGAATTGCAATGTTTGTTCTCAAATAGTAAACCGAAGTCATATTGGCAAATGCAACACCGCCAAAACCAAATAAAGTCTTGAGATATTGGAACATCGCAGCAGTATCTGTAATGCTAAAGAGCACCCAGCTTATAATTACAATCAGCATCGTGTAAATATGCTTACCGTAATCCGGCAACTTCTCAATATACTTGCCAATAACATATTTCTCAAGAATCAGAATTATACCGAAATAAGTACCCCAAGCTACGAAATTCCAATGTGCTCCATGCCACAGTCCTGTTAGCGACCACACAATAAGCAAGTTGAATATATGTCTACCCTTACTAACTCTATTACCGCCCAACGGAATGTACACATAATCCCTGAACCATGTGCTCAAAGATATGTGCCATCTTCTCCAGAAGTCAGTAATTGATTTTGCGACATATGGATAGTTGAAGTTCTCCTTGAATTGAAATCCGAACATTTTGCCCAGTCCAATTGCCATATCAGAATAACCGCTGAAATCGAAATAAATCTGGAATGTGTAGCATATTATTCCAATCCAAGCTGTCAACATCGATTGGTCGGACTGAGGTAAAGCCCCAATCGCCGTATAAACCGCGCCAAGATTATTCGCCAAAATTACTTTTTTCGCAAGTCCGAAGCAGAAGCGGAAGCTGCCCTCGCCAAAACTATCGAGGCTTGTATCTCTCTCGTCAAGCTGGTTCTCAATATCCTTGTAATTAACGATAGGTCCAGCAATCAATTGAGGGAAAAGTGACAAGTAAAGTGCAACCTTAAGCGGATTCTTCTGAACCTTGACCTTATCCCTATATACATCAAAAATATATGATAGACCTTGGAAGGTGTAGAACGAGATTCCTATTGGCAAATGAAGCTGTGAATACTGAATATCCAGTCCAGTTATTCCCATAATCGTCTCCATCAGGAAACCCCAATACTTGAAGAATCCTAGGATAAAGAGATTTACTACTAAAGTAAAAATCATATTCCACTTAGGAGATTTGCCTCGAGTCCTCGCTCTGTCAATCTGAATTGCCATGAAATAGTTGAAGAGCGCACTGTAAACCATCAGAAACGCATATACAGGCTCGCCCCAGCTGTAGAAAACCAAACTGATTGCGAGAAGCCAAAGGTTCCTAATGTTGAGTTTCCTTGCAGGTATCAAGTAATAAACTACTACCGCGATTGGCAGGAAATAGAATAAGAAAAGAATACTACTGAATAACATCTAGCAGCACCTCCTTATACTTCTCTGCATTTGTTGCCGTACAATAAAAATAATAATCTCCTTTTTTTAAGGTTACTGCGCTCTTAAGCAATTTAACCTGTTCTGCTCCATATCCTTCATATGCTTTTATCTGAGAATCAATCCTCTTCTGAACGGTGTCAGAGATAGATGCTAACGATGAAGTATCTTTGACCTTAACTATTAGGAGTTCATCAACCGCTAGAGCTGTTGTATTCCTATAATAAATAGTATATTCGTATTTGGTTGCATCAAGTCCAAGAAATTGCATAGTATCTCTATCAGATGCTGGCGACATAACCTCCGCTACATCAGTGCTCTTTAGAAGTTCATTAGAAATGTCCTCCTTTGCAACATCAGTAGCACTATTTCTGTTATAAATGAATAGTAAAAACAATGCAAGAATGATAATGAAACCTGCTTTAACTAGCATTGCAAGCCCATCCCCATTACGTGATTCCTTCTCAATGAAATCAATTATTCTTTTCTTTTCTGTAATTATCTTTTTATTATGAGTCACGCCCTAAAGTCCCGCCTTCTCAATCATTCTATCCATCCAAATTGGATAATATACAGCATCTGCATGAATTCCATCTCCCGCATAGAGATCCGGATTGCTTGGCAAAATATCTGTAATATCTATATAAGTATAACCTTTATCCTTGCACATCTTCTCAATTGCCGCATTAAAATCCTTGTATACTCCAATCGACTTATTTCCACTTATTGCCTCATCAGTCGGTGTCGAAATGCTGCATATATATATCTTGGTATCATTCGAAGTCTTTTTAAAATCAGCAAGCAATCCCTCATATTTGCTAATAAATGCCTTGGCATCTCCGCCAAAATTCCCCATGTCATTCATGCCATAAGCGAAAAAAGCATTAGATGGGTAGGTTTTGGCCGCCGACTCAAAGAGCTCGTCGCTATACAAAAGTGAGCCTCCAATTTTCGAGAAAACTATGCTCTCGGTCAGCCAGTTATATACGGTTAATCCTTCAGTAAGCGAATCTCCCAAAATAACCGAACCAGCAAACTTCCTCTGGTATTTAACTCTAAGAGCTGAAGATGTGTCTCCTAGCGACTGACTGTCAAGAGCATTAATTGAAGCCTCAAGACTAGCAATGTCAGCTTCTTGAATAGACTCTACCGTGCTAATATTCTTTGACATCTCTGTATCGCTCACATTGACTTTTCCATAAAATCTGCACATATTATAAACAAAAAAAAGAAGGAATAAACAAATTCCACCCCAGGCAATGATTCTTCCCAATTTATGGCTCGCCGTACTAACGAATTTCATTTACATCCCCTTATCCTAAGTATCTCAAAGTATCTCTAATTCTATTACATTCTCAAATTGCATTCAAGTAATAAGCCGTCATATATGGTACAATTAGAAAACTTCACATAACTCCTGAATTGTTATGTGACAAAAAATACTTCCTCTAAAACCATAACATATTAAGCAAATAAATTAAAGGAATGATTATGAAATATGACTATATAATTATTGGTGGCGGCGCATCCGGTCTCATGCTTGCAGCTAATCTTGAATTGAATAATAGGACAGGCTTGATCCTTGAGAAAAGTAATCAGCCAGGTGCAAAACTCCTTGTCTCTGGCGGAGGTCATTGCAACATAACGCATGCAGGTTCCATCAAGGACTTCACCGAGTGTTATGGTGACTCGGGTCGCCGAATTCGTTCCGCACTTTATAAGCATAGCAATCTTGAATTAATACATTTTCTTGAAGCAAATGGAGTAAAGACGACTATTCAAGATGACGGACGAGTTTTTCCAGAATCCATGAAAGCAAGAGACATTCTAGATTTACTCCTGCATCAAGCTAAAATCAATGGCTGGGAACTCCACACAGAGACGGAAGTCTCGCTAATTAATAAAATTGAAAATTATGACAACGGGGAGATTCTTTACCAGGTCGGTCTCGCCAATGGAGCGACATATCAAGCTAGCAAGATTGTAATTGCAACAGGCGGCCTATTGCACACAGCCCTTCGCCCATTTGATTTAGAAATTACACCGCTAAAGCCATCCCTGGCGCCTATCAAGGTCAAGGATTATCCTTATGCTGATATCTCTGGAATCTCTATTATGAATTCCAAAGTTACAATCGGTGAAGGTAAGAAGGCCCCTACTTATACAGGCAGTTTGCTCTTTACCCATAAAGACTTCTCTGGGCCGGCAATTCTTAATCTCTCAAGGTATGCATGTCCGGGTTCAAAAATCACTATAAACTATTTGCCTGATTGTTCCGATTCCGAGGATGCTTACAACAACATGGAGAACCTGCCTCGTAGACTTCAGCGGTTGCTCATTGAAAGAGCTACAAATAGCGAAGGTAATCTCAAGCTTTCATTATTAAAAAAACTTCTTGTCTCTGATGAATTTGAAATTCTCGGTACAGGAGCAGGTCCAATGGTTACCAAAGGCGGAGTGGCTCTATCCGAAATAGAATGCAAAACTATGGAAGCTAAGAATTATCCAGGGCTTTTCGTTATTGGCGAGGCCCTCGATATAGATGGAATGACGGGTGGTTATAATCTGCAATTCGGTTATTCTTCTGCAATGGCTGTGGTAGACGGGCTAAGATAAACAACAAGGGAGCAGCACATAGGCTGCTCCCTTGCTATATATTCGTTTCAATTAATCTAATTTCAAATCTCCGTCCTTAACCCATCCGAGCTTACGGCAGCCCCTATTGATTAACGGACATATCACTGCAGGTAAGATAAACGATATCATAATCAAACCTGTCCAGTCCATCGCGCTAATTGCGTTCATTGCACCAGTTGCAACATCGTTTACCCAGCCAGAATATACACCAATCTGACCAACCAATCCGCATGTTCCCATTCCGGAAGAAACTGGCGCGCCATTCATCTTAAGCTTGAATATACATGTAGCAATTGGTCCTGTAATTGCAGCCGTTAATGTCGGTGCAATCCAGATTCTTGGATTTCTTACAATGTTACCCATCTGAAGCATTGATGTACCGATACCTTGAGATACAATTCCGCCCCATCCATTTTCCTTGAATGACATTACAGCAAATCCTACCATCTGTGCACAGCAGCCTGCTACTGCAGCTCCACCGGCAAGCCCAGTAAGTCCAAGAGCTGCACAAATTGCAGCTGATGAGATTGGCAGTGTAAGAGCAACGCCTACAACAACTGCTACAATTATTCCCATCATAAATGGTTTGAGTTCAGTAGCCCACATAATGATTGAGCCAACCTTCATTGCCGCTGCTCCAAGAGTTGGTGCAATGAGTGCTGCAACTGCAACACCGACGCCAATTGTTACGATTGGTGTAACTAGGATATCTACCTTTGTCTCGCCTGCAACCATCTTACCGATTTCTGCTGCAATAATTGCAACAAAAAGAACAGCGAGCGGTCCACCTGCTCCACCAAGCGCATTGGTTGTATATCCAACCGTTACTAGTGAGAACAGTACCATTGGCGGGCATTTGAGCGCATGACCGATAGCAACAGCCATCGCTGGTCCCACCATCGCCATGCATAGACCTCCAACCGTATAGTCCATACCGTTAATTGCTACAACTGTCTTTGTCAGTATTGAGATTCCAAACTGAGTTCCAATTGTGTTGAGAATTGTGCCTACAAGAAGGGAACAAAAAAGACCTTGCGCCATCGCGCCGAGGGCATCAATGCCGTAGCGTTTCGCAGAGATCTCAATATTCTTCCTCTTCAGGAAGGCCTTTTCCTTTTCCATGTTCATAAAACTAAATCCTTTCGTATGCGCCCCAGTACCGTTAGGCTTAAAATATATAATATTTCAATTGCCCCAATTACCGTTGAGCATATCGAAAACGATTTAAAAGCGGCAGGATTATTATCTCCTGCCACTCAACTATCGGTTATTATAACAACAATATTTATTTCTTTCAAGACTGAATTTTAATAAATATTTCTACTTGCACCTTTTGCAAAGTGTCTCAAATCTTTCGTCGACTTCCTTCTGAAGTTCAGCGATTAGTTCTTCTCCCTCTGGAGTAAACAAGTGCTTGAATCTTCCCTGTGGTTTTAGAAAATCTTCAATCGGTAGTCTATTCTTAGGCTCATAGTTAAGCTTCCACTCGCCTTCAATTACCTCAAAGAGAGGCCAGAAATTTGTCTCGACTGCCAGTCTTGTAATCTCCATAATATCCTGAGTATTGTATCTCCAACCTCTTGGACATGGTGATAGAACATTCAGAAAAGCTGCGCCCGGTGTGTAAATTGCCTTCTCAGCCTTAATGTGCATATCCTTGAAGTTCTGTGTGAAAGTAGTTTGAGCTACATAAGGAATATTGTGAGCCGCAACAATAGCAGCCAAATCCTTACGATTCTCAAGCTTTCCTTTTCTTACAGTTCCAGCTGGAGTCGTTGTAGTATCAGCATAATGCGGAGTTGCTGATGAACGCTGAATTCCAGTATTCATATATGCTTCGTTATCGTAACAAACATATACCATATCATGGTTTCTTTCGAGTGCTCCTGAAAGTGACTGAAGTCCTATATCATAGGTTCCTCCGTCTCCGCCAAAAACAATGAACTTATATGTCTCATCAATCTTGCCGCGTCTCTTAAGCGCATTATATGCACCTTCAACGCCGGAAATCATTGCTCCACCATTCTCAAAAGCAGTATGAATATAGCTGTCTTCCCATGCAGAATAAGGATACATAACAGTCGATACCTCTAGGCAACCTGTTGCATTTCCGATAACAGCCTTATCTTCTTCATGAAGTCCTCTAAGTACATTTCTTACCGCAATCGACGCACCGCATCCAGCACATAGTCTATGTCCTGGAGCTAAACGATCAGGCTTACTCATAGTCTCTTTAAAATTATATTCCAACGCAAGCCTCCTATTCTCTGATTCCAAGATAGCGATAAGCATCGCTGTCATCACCAGTTCTAACAATTTCTTTTAGGTCATCATAAACCTTTAGAATATCTGTAGTCTTAACATCACGACCGCCAAGTCCATAAATATAATTTACTGCCAAAGCATCTGACTTCTCGCGGAAAAGAGCTGACATTACATCTGCTCCCAGTGGTCCGCCCTGTCCTGACATTCCTTCTGCTCTATCTAGAATCGCTATGCCTTTGACATTCACAAGAGCGTCGCAAAGCTCCTTTGCTGGGAAAGGCCTGTACATTCTGATTTTGGCTAAACCAGCTTTGATTCCTTGATTCCTAAGGCTATCAATTACACACTTTGTTGTTCCGCAAACTGAGCCGATTGCAACAATCGCAAAGTCTGCATCATCGAGCATATAAGATTCAACAAGATCATAGCTTCGTCCTGTAAGCTCTGCAAATTCATCTGAAATTTCTTTTACAACAGCAGGCGCATAACTTAGTGCATCAGACATTGCCTTCTTTGCCTCGATATAATAATCTGCAACTGAATATGAACCGAATGCAATAGACTCGCTTGGATTGAGAAGCCAATCCTCAGGCTCATATTCTCCAACAAAGTTCTTAACCTTGTCATCATCAATTAGTTCAATATTCTGTACTGCATGGCTGGTAATAAAGCCATCTTGACAAATCATTATTGGCATGTGCAAGTCCTTGTGCTCACTTATTCTGTATGCCATAACCATATTGTCATATACTTCCTGATTGTCCTCTGCATAAAGCTGAACCCAGCCTGTATCTCTTGCTCCCATGCCATCAGAATGATCTCCATTGATATTAAGAGGTCCTGAAAGCGCACGGTTAACAAGTGCTAGGACAATTGGATTTCTATTTGCTGCAGCAATATGAAGCATCTCCCACATGAAAGCTAGGCCAGCAGATGATGTTGCTGTCAAAGCTCTTGCGCCAGCGGATGATGCCGCAATAGTCGCAGTCATCGAGCTGTGCTCACTTTCTACAGTAATAAATTCAGTATCTACCTCTCCATTTGCAACATAATTAGAGAAATACTGAGGAATCTCCGTTGAAGGTGTAATTGGAAACATTGGGAAAACATCTGGATTGATCTGCTTTAAAGCAAAAGCAACCGCTTCATTTCCCGACATGCGATCTCTTCTTGCCATTACTTTATACCCTCCATTTCAATTGCACCAAATGGGCAGCTCTTAACACAAATCCCGCAGCCCTTGCAATGATTATAATCAAACTCGCCCCTTACTCCATCCTTAACTGGAATGCAGCTATCTGGACATACTGGAACACAAAGCAAGCACTGCTTGCATTTATCTTCGATGAAAACTGGCTGATTAGCAGCCCATTCTCCAGTTTCAAACTCTCTAGAAGTGCCGCCACCCGGAATATTCAAACCTTCCGTTAGCTCTCTCCAAGTAGCTGAGTTACCAAGTTCTCTAATATTAACTTTATTATTTCCCACTACTCTACCTCCTTAAGTGCCATCTTAAGAGCCATCATATTGCCCTCAACCATTTCAGGCTTGTGTGCAAATTTATGTTCGAGTGCTGGTTGCATGCTCTCAAGGAAAGCCTTGTCATCCATGATTCCAACAATCTTCACAACAGCAGCTAGAATTGGCATATTAGGAAAGTCCTTGCCGATAGTCGACATTGATATCCTGCGAGCATCTATCGTATGTACTTTTCCTGCAAAACCTTTTAACTTACCTTGAATAGCTTCCTTATCTTTATCAGTATTGATAATAATTACACCTTCGTCAGAAAGTCCTGCTGTTACATCTACGCAATCAAGAAGCGTCTCATCAACAACGACTACAAAATCCGGCTTATAAATGTTCGAGTGAAGCCTTACCGGCTCATCACCTATTCTGTTATAAGCTGTAATTGGTGCACCCATTCTCTCTGGACCGTATTCCGGAAAACCCTGAACGAACTTACCGATACCGAAAGCTACATCTGCGAGCAGAAGTGCTGCTGTCTTTGCGCCCTGGCCTCCTCGGCCATGCCATCTAATTTCTATATTTTTCCCCATGCCTTATCCCTCTCATAAGCATTATTATTGTTTGATTTTTTCGCTCTACAAGTTGTTATTATAACACTATTTTGTGAAATTTTTTAGCTATTTTTTGTGCAAATAGTGATAATTTCTGAATATTAACAAGATATTTATTCAAAAAAACTAATACTACTTCTTTTTTATCGTAATATTGTTGTGATTCTCTATATCCATCCTCAGCTTATGTTCTTTGAGCCACTGCTGAATGCTCTCATTCACTGCATCGTACTCTTTACGGAAGGTCTGTGCCCTTACCGGTCTTGCCTTGTTGCCAAGGACTATTGTCTGCTCAGCATTATCAGAAGACACAACGCGAACCCTGTATTTAGACTTCATTTGATAAGTAATTTTCTCAATATAAGTATCTGCAGATTCCGCTTCTTCGGTATAAACAACATATATGCCGCCATAGTTCTCGACACTTCTCTCGCCGCCTTTGATTTTGTAAGCGTCAAACACAATAATGACTTCCGAATTTACCATGCTCTTGTAGTTTGACATCATGTCGATGAGCATATCTCGTGCAGTCGGAAGATTATCTTGAGCAATTTCGCGCAAATCGTCCCATGCAAAAATCACATTATATCCGTCGAGAATCAAGTATTCTATCTCAGTTTCCTTGTTAAGCGAATCTATACGCAGCTCCGAAGGGATTGCTCTCTCGTGCCTTGGATTTCTATCTTTAATCTTGCCATAGGTTTTTTCAAAAATATGTTCAAGCTCTTCCTCAGAAATCGACCCCTGCGCCTCTTGTCCCGGAAGCCATCTTGCATTTAAATCAACTCTATCGTCAATCTCCTCAACCTCATCTTCAGGTTCTTCTTCAGGTTCAGGCGGAATATATTCAGATAGAAGCACCGGTGTTTCATATCTGTCCTTTATTAATTCTTGAACAACCTCAAGCTGTACAGGTCCGATAATCCTTATTAATATTTTCTGCTCATCTGTCACATAAAGCTGAAGTTCAGGGAACTCCTCTTCAAGCTGTCCAATATGCTGTATCAATTTAAATGTATTGGTTCCTACAGGATAACCAACCTCATATATCTTTCCAAGTTCAAGACCACTTGGCTTATCAAAAGTCTCCGCACCTAGGCACTGTCCTGAATATGTGTTGTCCCAGCCAGTAACTGCAACAACCATTCCAGCTTCTGCCTCATCAAGCACATCAAATTTATCGCCAGAATACAACCTTATCTGATTGATTTTCTCAAGAGACTCCCCTGTTTGAACAAGTTGTCTAACCGAAAGGCTCCCTCCGGTTATCTTAAGATGCGTTAAACGCACGCCCTTTTCATCTCTACTTATCTTGTACACCCTGCCACCGAAATCTTCTGTATAATCTGTTTGAATATGCAGCTTCTCGATTCCGCCTAGCAACTCATCTACTCCATCAAGTTTGAGAGCTGAACCGAAATAGCAAGGGAAAATCTTTCTTGCAAAAATCGCTTTATTTATTCGTTCATCGGCGATTCCACCTGTATCAAGCATCTCGTCCAGAAGTGACTCGTCGCACAGTGCCACTTCTTCGTAAAAGGCTTCTTTGTCGCTTTCCTTCTCGCTTGCAAAATCAACGCACAAAGCGCTTAATTCTGCTTTGATTTCCTGCATGGCTTCAATCTTGCTTGCCCCAGCCAAATCCATCTTGTTTACGAAAACAATAACCGGAACTTTATATTCTTTCAGAAGAGACCACATGGCTTTAGTATGCTTTGTTACTCCATCCCTTACATTTATAACTAGGATTGCATAGTCAAGAACCCTCAGCGCTCTCTCCATCTCTGCGCTGAAATCTATATGCCCCGGTGTGTCTAGAAGGGTTATTTCATTTTGGCCCACACTAAATTGGGCCTGCTTCGACCTAATAGTGATGCCTCTGTCTCTTTCTTGTGAATCCGAGTCAAAGAAAGCGTCCTTATGGTCCACACGCCCCAGGCTTTTCAGCACGCCGGTTCTGAAAAGAATCGCCTCCGAAAGAGTCGTCTTTCCCGAATCGACATGTGCCAATATTCCGATGGTTAAACGATTGGTTGTATTTTTTTCCATGATGAATTGATTATAACATATT
>JAAZHB010000174.1 GCA_012510935.1 Clostridiales bacterium | reverse complement strand
GCCTATTAGTGCATATTTCATGTGTTACGCTCCTTTACAGTAATTCTATCTTATCTCTGTTCTCAATATCCTTGAACGCATTTCTTGTATCAAAGATTGCCTTTGCATTTTCATTAATCATTTCATAATCATAAGCGTCATGCGCAGTTGTAACTACTACTATGTCTGCATCTGCAACCTTTGCTGCATCGATGCTTGCAAGGCCTTCGTGCATCTGTCCATTGTACTTGTATGTATTAATCCATGGATCATAGAACTCTACATCTGCATCACGAGACTTAAGAATATCTATTACAGCTAGAGCGGGGCTCTCTCTATAGTCGTCAATATTATTCTTGTATGCAACACCTAGGACCAGTACCTTTGCTCCCTTCATGGCTTTTCCTGCCTTGTTAAGAACCTCTGCTGCTCTGTCTACCGTATATTCTGGCATTCTGTCATTTACAATCATTGAATTCTCAATCATTGATGTGTGGAATCCATATTCTCTTGCCTTCCATGATAGATAGTAAGGGTCTAGCGGTATGCAATGACCGCCTAGACCTGGTCCTGGATAGAATGCTTGGAATCCGTATGGCTTTGTCTTTGCCGCATCAATTACTTCCCATAGTGAAATATTCATCTTGTTGCAAAGCATTGCTAGTTCATTTACAAGACCTATATTTATATTACGGTATGTATTCTCCAGAATCTTCTCCATTTCTGCGATAGCTGGTGAAGAAGCTTCGTAAATATCACTTTCTAGAACAGCTCTATACATTGCAGAAATTACTTCTGTTGCATCCTTGCCGATTGCTCCAACAACCTTTGGAGTATTCTTTGTTTTATAGATTAGGTTGCCCGGGTCAACTCTCTCTGGCGAGAAACCTAGATAGAAGTCTTCCCCGCACTTTAGTCCTGATAACTCTTCCAGAATTGGCTTGAGTAGTTCTTCTGTAGTTCCCGGGTATGTAGTTGACTCAAGTACTACCATTGTCTCCTTTGTCATATGCTTCGCTATAGCTTCAGTTGATGACTTTACATAACTGATATCAGGTTGCTGATGCTTATCTAACGGTGTTGGCACACAGATTGCAATAAAGTCTACATCCTTTACAAATGAGAAATCGGAGGTTGCTTTAAGCATTCCTGCCTCTACAAGCGCCTTAAGATCATCATTTACAACGTCTCCAATATAATTCTCGCCAGCATTCACCATATCTACCTTAGCCTGCTGTACATCAAATCCAATTGTCTTGAATCCAGCCTTGGCTTTCTCGACGGCAAGCGGTAGTCCTACATATCCAAGTCCAACAACACCTACTGTAATTTCTTTGTTTTCAATCTTCTTTAAGAGTTTATCTTTCATGAGTTTTATCCTTCCTTAAACACTAAACAGTTTTATTTATACTCTGTCTATATTTTTCTTTATTTATTAAATCTTTCGATAATATTTCCTAATTCATCCAACTTAGCAATTGGCTTTGCTGGAACGCCTGCAACTAAAGTGTAATCTGGAACATCCTTGGTAACAACTGCACCTGCTGCAACCATAGAGCATTTTCCAACAGTATGTCCACACACAACCGTTGCGTTCGCTCCAATAGAAGCTCCTTCCTTAACCAAAGTCTTTACAAAATTCTCGCTTCCTTTAGGATACTTTGCCCTTGGTGTTAAGTCATTAGTAAATACGCAAGACGGCCCACAAAAAACTCCATCTTCTAGAGTTACCCCTTCATATACAGATACATTATTCTGAATCTTTACATTGTCTCCAATAACAACATTATTTGCTACATTTACATTCTGTCCAAAGGAGCACTTCTTTCCAATCTTAGCACCCTTCTGTACATGACAAAAATACCAGATCTTTGTGTCCTCTCCAATTTCTACGCCGTCATCTACATAACTGCTCTCATGCACGAAATATTCACTCATATTTATTTCTCCATTCTATTAATAAATTCTTTTGCAAGTTGTTCATATGTAAAATTATTTTTTATTGCTTTTTTCCCATTGTTAGCAATAGATACTAGTTCTTCATTACTTAGATTCTTTATGGTTTCTATTGCTGTAATACAAGCCTTTATATCAAACGAATCCACTCGCATTCCACAATTGTATTCTTCGACATAAGTTCTTGGTGTTGTAATTGCGCAAAGAATCGGTTTCCCTGCCCTCATTGCATCAAACATTTTATTAAAACATAATCCAAATCTATACAGAGGAGATTCAATTGCCCCCATGAAGATGCAGTCAAAGTGCTCGCACAATGTTGGTATTGCTGTCTTCGGAATTGGGTCTAGGAATGTAACATTCTCCAGCCTTTTTCTCTGACAGTCTTCTACTAAACTTTGCTTCTCTACACCATTGCCAACAAGCACAAATTGTATATCTTTATCTTTAATATTATCTGCTATATCAACTACCATCTCAAGTGCGTTAGACAGTGCATGTCCACCAAAATAACCTATAATATATTTTCCTTCTGCATGGATTCCATCTAGACACTCTTTGTGCTCGTCAGGTAATTGAGTCGGATTGCTCCATTCGTCCTCCACGACACCATTAGGTATGCAGATAAATTTGCCTGGCTTAAGCCCATGATCCCTCATGTATGGTTCTGCAAAAGGAAGCAGAGAAACCACATTATCTGACTTTCTATATGCGCTATTCTCTCCTATTTGCATTGCCACAACAAACGGGTTCTTTTTTGACATTCCGCCAATTTCGTATAGGGTTGCTGGCCACATATCGTGAACCTCATGAATCAGCTTAACAGGTTTTCTTGACTTCTTGCGTATTCGCTGTCCAACAAATGTGTCAAGAGGATATGTTGATGAACAAATTACAGCATCTGGGTCTAAGTCTTTTACTATCTTCTTAGCATTAATCCACAATTTCCCAACAAACTGAGCCATAGTAATTGCTCGACTTGCACCATTGCCTTCATAGGTTCTAGTATGAATCCAGTGATAGTT
>JAAZHB010000256.1 GCA_012510935.1 Clostridiales bacterium | reverse complement strand
GACAGCGTCTTGCATATATACGTCTTTATAGTGGCGTACTGCATTTGCGAGATTCGGTTAGAATATCGGAAAAGGAAAAAATAAAAATTACAGAAATGTATACTTCAATAAATGGTGAATTATGTAAAATCGATAAGGCTTATTCCGGGGAAATTGTTATTTTGCAGAATGAGTTTTTGAAGTTAAATAGTGTTCTTGGAGATACAAAGCTATTGCCACAGAGAGAGAGAATTGAAAATCCCCTCCCTCTGCTGCAAACGACTGTTGAACCGAGCAAACCTCAACAAAGGGAAATGTTACTTGATGCACTTTTAGAAATCTCCGACAGTGACCCGCTTCTGCGATATTATGTGGATTCTGCGACACATGAAATCATACTTTCTTTCTTAGGGAAAGTACAAATGGAAGTGACTTGTGCTCTGCTGCAAGAAAAGTATCATGTGGAGATAGAAATAAAAGAGCCTACAGTCATTTATATGGAAAGACCGTTAAAAAAAGCAGAGTATACCATTCACATCGAAGTTCCACCGAATCCTTTCTGGGCTTCCATTGGTCTATCTGTAGAACAGCTTCCATTAGGGAGCGGAGTACAGTATGAGAGCTCGGTTTCTCTTGGATACTTAAATCAATCGTTTCAAAATGCAGTTATGGAGGGGATACGCTATGGCTGTGAACAAGGATTGTATGGTTGGAATGTGACGGACTGTAAAATCTGTTTTAAGTATGGCTTATACTATAGCCCTGTTAGTACCCCAGCAGATTTTCGGATGCTTGCTCCTATTGTATTGGAACAAGTCTTAAAAAAAGCTGGAACAGAATTGTTAGAGCCATATCTTAGTTTTAAAATTTATGCGCCACAGGAATATCTTTCACGAGCATACAACGATGCTCCTAAATATTGTGCGAACATCGTAGACACTCAATTGAAAAATAATGAGGTCATTCTTAGTGGAGAAATCCCTGCTCGGTGTATTCAAGAATATCGTAGTGATTTAACTTTCTTTACAAATGGACGTAGTGTTTGTTTAACAGAGTTAAAAGGGTACCATGTTACTACCGGTGAACCTGTTTGCCAGCCCCGTCGTCCAAATAGTCGGATAGATAAAGTACGATATATGTTCAATAAAATAACTTAGTGTATTTTATGTTGTTATATAAATATGGTTTCTTGTTAAATAAGATGAAATATTTTTTAATAAAGATTTGAATTAAAGTGTAAAGGAGGAGATAGTTATTATAAACTACAAGTGGATATTGTGTCCTGTATGTGGAAATAAAACACGATTAAAGATAAGGGAAGATACTGAATTAAAAAAATTCCCCCTCTATTGTCCGAAATGCAGACAAGAAAATTTAATTGAAATAAAGCAGTTCAAAGTAACTGTGATTACAGAGCCAGACGCAAAGACGCAGAGCCGATAAAATGAGATTAATACAATCTCATTTTATCGGCTCTTTCCGTTATGTATGGATTCTTTTAATTAGTCTTCGATGTTTCTTGCTTCGTTGATACCGCTGGCTAAAGATTCCATTAAGGATAGTTCTTTGTCTGTAAAGCTATCCATGTATTTCTCTATCTGTAATCGTCGGGTGCTTTTTACCAAGTTATTAGCAGGTAAGAAAAATTCATCAACGGAAACATGAAGTAACGATACAAGGTCATAAAGAACTTGTATGCTGGGGTGTTGCCCTTTATTTTCAATATTAGTTAAGTACCGTGGGTCAATTTCAATCAATGCTCCCACTTGTTCACGAGTTAAACCTCGTTTCAATCGAGCTTCTTTAATGGCTAAACCAAAGGCTCTAAAATCATATTTATCTTCTTTTTTACGCATAGTAGACCACCTCTATACATTTTATTGTTCCTACTGAATTAAAAACAGGTATAGAAAAACGTGTTATATGGTTTATAGGTTTATATTTAATAAAAAGCACTACTAAACGCCAATAAAAAAAACCGTTATATGGTAGTGCTATTTACGCTGTTAAAATATTGTATATTACTTCCAAATGGCGGTTTGTTGGAGGTCAACGTCGCCATGAAGTACATCATATACAATAAATTTCCTTACATTGGGTTCTTGTCAAAAAAAGTCGTCTATCTGCAATAGATAAGTACGTCCACCAATGTGGTTTTATAAATCATATAGATAGAATAACAGAAGCATGTAAACAGAGAAATAAATCTGTTTATATGCTTTTTTGGCTATTCAGAACTTTTTTACAAAGTTTATTTATCAGTAATGCAACAAATCCCCCTTTCACATTGGGACTAAGAGTGAAAGGAGATAAACGAGCAAGGCTCACTTCCTTTCCTAGACAGAAAGGGGGTGAGAAACATGAAACCATCTTCTTTTCAGACCACAATAGAAAATCAGTTTGACTATATCTGTAAACGTGCTATGGAAGACGAGCGAAAGAATTATATGCTTTATCTTTCAAGGATTGCAAAGCGTGAGGTGTCCTTTTCGGATGTTGGCGATTATCTTGTTAGCCAGTTTGCGACAACAGATAACTATTCAACTGACTTTCAGATTTTTACACTCAATGGGTTATCAGTAGGCGTTGAAAATGATTTGTTGAGTGAAGCATTACGTGAGTTGCCAGACAAGAAACGTGAAATTCTACTGCTGTTTTACTTTATGGACATGAGCGATTCAGAAATTGCAGACCTGTTGAAATTGAACCGTTCTACTGTCTATCGGCATAGAACCAGTGGACTAGCCTTAATTAAAAAGTTTATGGAGGAATTTGAAGAATGAAAACACAATATCCTATGATTCCCTTTCCTCTCATTGTAAAGGCAACAGATGGCGATACCGAAGCGATTAACCAGATTCTACATCATTACAGAGGGTACATAACGAAGCGTTCCCTACGACTTATGAAAGATGAATATGGCAATCAAAGTATGGTCGTTGATGAAGTCTTACGTGGAAGAATGGAAACCAGACTGATTACAAAGATTTTGTCATTTGAAATTAAGTAATATCCTCTCTCCTTTCGTGGAAGCGTGCTAAACCATTCCACGCTTCCCGAACAGGGAGGTTTGTTATTCCACCAAAGCATATTGAGCTTTCAATGTGTTTTGATAGGCTAACGAGCCATTGTTCTTTGAAAACTGAATAAAAGTAATCGAATACGTTTCGATAAGAAAAGAGCCAACGGAACTAACCGCCATGACCTATCTTATAAAGATAGCGAGCGATTCATGTTAGTGATCCGAGAAGCAATCTTTAGCAGGATTGCCTGCAACGACATTCTTATCGTGATAATGATACTCCCATACAGTCAATAGTCCGAGCGTGATAAAACCGTCGCAGGCAATGAGTATGGCTACATGAGAACCATGCAGGGGTGGAACTCCCGTGAGCTTTGCTAAAGCTGTTCGATTGCTGGTAAAACAACTTTTATGAAATCCAAATAAGTGATTTGGAAAGGAGGATTTTATGAAGCAGACTGACATTCCTATTTGGGAACGTTATACCCTAACCATTGAAGAAGCGTCAAAATATTTTCGTATTGGCGAAAACAAGCTACGACGCTTGGCAGAGGAAAATAAAAATGCAAATTGGCTGATTATGAATGGCAATCGTATTCAGATTAAACGAAAACAATTTGAAAAAATTATAGATACATTGGACGCAATCTAGCGTCGCCAAAGGGTCTTGTATATGATAAAATAGTATTAAGTCGTATCAAGGCTCTTTCCATAAAGGAAAGGAGCAAATGCCATGTCAGAAAAAAGACGTGACAATAAAGGTCGAATCTTAAAGACTGGAGAGAGCCAACGAAAAGACGGAAGATACTTATACAAATATATAGATTCATTTGGAGAACCGCAATTTGTTTACTCGTGGAAACTTGTGGCTACAGACCGAGTACCAGCAGGAAAGCGTGATTGTATCTCACTTAGAGAGAAAATCGCAGAGTTACAGAAAGACATTCATGATGGTATTGATGTTGTAGGAAAGAAAATGACACTCTGCCAGCTTTACGCAAAACAGAACGCTCAAAGACCAAAGGTTAGAAAAAACACTGAAACTGGACGCAAATATCTTATGGATATTTTGAAGAAAGACAAGTTAGGTGTAAGAAGTATTGACAGTATTAAGCCATCAGACGCTAAAGAATGGGCTATTAGAATGAGTGAAAATGGTTATGCTTATCAAACCATCAATAACTACAAACGTTCTTTAAAGGCTTCATTCTATATTGCTATACAAGATGATTGTGTTCGGAAGAATCCATTTGACTTTCAACTGAAAGCAGTTCTTGATGATGATACTGTCCCTAAGACCGTACTAACAGAAGAACAGGAAGAAAAACTGTTAGCCTTTGCAAAAGCTGATAAAACCTACAGCAAAAATTATGATGAAATTCTGATACTCTTAAAAACAGGTCTTCGTATTTCAGAGTTTGGTGGTTTGACACTTCCAGATTTAGATTTTGAGAATCGTCTTGTCAATATAGACCATCAGCTATTGAGAGATACTGAAATTGGGTACTACATTGAAACACCAAAGACCAAAAGTGGCGAACGTCAAGTTCCTATGGTTGAAGAAGCCTATCAAGCATTTAAGCGAGTGTTAGCGAATCGAAAGAATGATAAGCGTGTTGAGATTGATGGATATAGTGATTTCCTCTTTCTTAATAGAAAGAACTATCCAAAAGTGGCAAGTGATTACAACGGCATGATGAAAGGTCTTGTTAAGAAATACAATAAGTATAACGAGGATAAATTGCCACACATCACTCCACATAGTTTGCGACATACATTCTGTACCAACTATGCAAATGCAGGAATGAATCCAAAGGCATTACAGTACATTATGGGACATGCTAATATAGCCATGACGCTGAACTATTACGCACATGCAACATTCGATTCTGCAATGGCAGAAATGAAACGCTTGAATAAAGAGAAGCAACAGGAGCGTCTTGTTGCTTAGTAGTACAAATGAATTTACTACTTATTTACCACTTCTGACAGCTAAGACATGAGGAAATATGCAAAGAAACGTGAAGTATCTTCCTACAGTAAAAATACTCGAAAGCACATAGAATAAGGCTTTACGAGCATTTAAGAAAATATAAAAAGATAATTAGAAATTTATACTTTGTTTATGCATAAAAAAAGTAGACTAATATCTACTATTTCTCGTATGGTATTAAAGCCATAAATCTGGCAATTTTAATTTGGTTTGCAATATGTCTTTGATGTTTAGCACAAGCACCAGT
>JAAZHB010000173.1 GCA_012510935.1 Clostridiales bacterium | reverse complement strand
ATTAGTTCTGTTCTTGAGAAGGTAACTAATCTATTTGCTTCTGTACCAGGCGCAGATGATTCATTCCTTCTATAGAAATTATTAGTAATGGTTTAAAGAACTTGCAGCGGTAGCTTCGATGCTGCCGACTGTGAGTTCTTTTATATAATAGAGGTTTCTCTATTGAATGCGGAGAAGAAAGTATCCGTATAGTCCTAAAATTGTGTGTATTTGTTCGTGGATGATTGACTGATAAGGAGCCCTAATGTTTAAGCATAAAACTAAGCAAGAAAACGAAGCGATAAAGTTTGATAAAACAGCAAAAAAGCGCAAGAGCAAGAAGAGAACGGGAGCAATCGTTCTTGTAATTGCTGTTGTAGTGGCACTTTTTGGTGCGACGGTTGGCGTTATTTCGGATTGGCTATGGTTTAAGGACCTCGGATATACAGCAGTTTTCTGGAAGAAATTCTTAACGATGCTTAAGATTGGAACTCCGATGCTAATTGTTGTGAGTCTTCTAATGAGATTCTATTTGAGAACTCTTAAGGAAGGATATTATAAGAAAATTGAGTCGCATGAGACATCTGACGCAAAGAAGTTAAACAAGATATCATGGGTTCTTTCGGTTCTCTTTGGACTAATTGTAAGTGTTATCGCAACTTCCTCAACATGGTTTGATGCATTAAAATATTTAAATTCCACATCTTTCGACCTTAAGGATCCGCTGTTCAATATAGATATTTCATTCTATATTTTTAAGCTTGAATACTTGACGCAAATAAACGATATCGCACTTATTGCAGTCGTTGGTATGGTGGTTGTTACACTGCTTTACTATTCAATTCTGCTTTCGGTTAGAACACCGGATGTATTTGAGCGCGAATCAGATGATCCTTATGGCAACCCAGAAGGTGCAGGATTTAGAGAGACTCAAGACGATTATGAGGAGCCAGATGAATCAGAAGAGGCAAGTGCTTCACAAGAAGCAAATCCTTTCGCTGGTACACCTTTTGAGAAAATGTTTAATGGCAAGCAGTTCTCTGCTCAGAAAAAAGCAGGGCAGCATAAGCCAAAGAGAACTTTCGAACTTCATTCGAGTAACTTAGATAAGCTGCTAGCTATCGCATCGGGAAAACTCACTTTATTAGGAGTGGTTTTCTATATCATGCTTGGCATTGACTTTTTCTTAAAGCAGTTCAATTTATTGCACTCACATACTGGTACCGTTTATGGAGCAGGATACACAGATATCCATGTTACTCTGTGGGTTTATAGAGCAATAGTGGTGCTAGCTGTAGTTGGTGTAATTACAATTGGACTCCATATCAAGAAGGGGGAACTGAAGAAGCTTCTTAGAGTTCCAGCTATAATGGCTGTAGTTCTTGTTCTTGGAGCAGTTGGATCAATTGCAGTGCAAAGTCTTCTCGTAAGTCCGGATGAGATTAATAAAGAGACGAAGTATCTAGAAAATAATATTGAATACACAAGGCATGCTTATGGTCTTGATAATATTAAACTTGAAGAATATGCAGCGGACAATTCGCTTACAAGCGAGGTGCTTGACGAGAATAGTCAGACTTTGAGTAATATTAGAATCAATGATTATGAGCCGGTTCAGCAATTCTATAATCAGACTCAGAGTATCAGGCAATACTACCATTTTAATGATGTTGATATTGATAGATATAGTGGTGAAGATGGCAAGTATCAAACCTATTTATCGCCTAGAGAGATTGATGAAGAGAAAATCAGTGACACCTGGCTTAACATGCACCTAAAGTATACACATGGTTATGGTTCAGTTGTATCACAGGTTAAGGATGTAACCGCAAGTGGCCAACCTGATGTAATAGTAGGTAACATTCCTCCAGAGTCGGCAATCGATGCAATTCAAATTACAAGACCAGAGATTT
>JAAZHB010000172.1 GCA_012510935.1 Clostridiales bacterium | reverse complement strand
ATATAAGCATACATAGAGTTGCGATTAGAACTGCCTTAACTGCATTTGCTTTTAAATCATTTCCTACCGATGGTCCAAATTCTTCAGATGCAAGTACCGAGTCCTCACCTAGGTTATACTTCTCTTCAATTGCATTAACCACTTCTGTACGCTCTGCTGACTTAAGAGCTTTGATAGATTTAAGAATTATCTGAGTATTACCATCGCCAGCATAGACAATAGTTGGGTCTAAGTCAAATTCCTTAACAGTATCTTTAACCTCATCAATATCTACAGTCTTGCCCATCTCCATTTGAATCATAGTACCGCCGGTAAAATCAATTCCCATATTGAATCCCCTAATTCCAGCGAATCCAATACCAATTGCAATTATAGCAATACTGATGCAATAGAATACTTTTCTCTTTCCAACAAAATCTACATGCTTCTTCCACTCAAACCTTTGTGTGCCATCCTCATTCATACCAAAGTGCTTCAATGTAGCAAACTTCTTGCTGTCTGATAGTATGTTTACAAATAGCTGTGTTACAAATACAGCAGTTATGATACTGCAAAGTGTACCTAACATTAATGTAAGCGCAAATCCCTTAACTGAAGATGTACCTATCAGATATAGAACAATAGAAGCTATCAATGTAGTTGTCTGAGCATCAATTACAGTAGTAAGAGCTGATTTGAATCCCATATCAGCAGCTACTCTTACTGACTTACCCTTCTTTATTTCTTCTTTAATTCTAGTGAAAATAATTACATTAGAGTCTACTGCCATACCAATAGACAGGATAATTCCGGCAATTCCAGGTAATGTTAGAACTGCTCCAAACCCAGCCATTAGCCAAAGAACAATCTGTACATATAGCAGCAATGCAAGGTCAGCGATAAGGCCAAGCATTCCAAAAACTACTAACATAATGATCATAACAAGAGCAAGTCCGATTGCTCCTGCTATTACACTCATTTTTAGAGAATCAGCGCCAATTGTTGCTGTCTGGACTGATGAATTAACCTCAGTTAATGAAGCAGGAAGTGCACCACCCTTTATTAGAGCAGCAAGCTGAGACGCTTCTTTCTCAGTATATCCACCGCTGCTTCTATATATCTCGCACGATGAACTGTTAATCTTCTGTGATACTGTAGGTGCAGAAATCAACTCATCATCTAGCATAATCATTATTGCATTACTTTGCACACCATCAATTGATGATGTTATTGAACCAGAAGCCGCCTGTTCTGTTCCTGTAGCGAATGAGTCTGATCCCGCTGAAGTAAAATCTAGCTCAATTTTATATCCACCATGGTCAGAATCCGTAGCAATACTACAATCCTTAATTCCTTCACCAGTCATAACTAGAGTACCATCTGCTAAATAGAATGATAATTGAGCTGTTCTACCAATCTGTTCAATTGCTGCTTCAGCATCTTCAACACCCGGCATTTCAACTCTGATTCTATCGTCTCCTTCAACAGAAACAGTCGCTTCGGAAATGCCCATTGCATTTACTCTGTTCTCTAAGACTGTTTTAGTCTGTTCAAGCAGCTTAGTTTTCTCTGTACCAGTCGCATCTGTATCTGCTTCTAGCAGTACATATACACCGCCATTAATATCAAGGCCGTACTTTAATTGATCATTAAGACTTTTAACTTTGCCACCTATTCCAAAAATAGATATTACCCATGCAGCTACAGTTATCAATATAATAAATGCGGCGAGTATTTTTCTTTTGTTGTTTTTCATTTAACCTATAACCTCTAGATGTTTTTACATTTAAAACACTTTTTCATTAAATAATAATCCTTATTAT
>JAAZHB010000171.1 GCA_012510935.1 Clostridiales bacterium | reverse complement strand
CTAACATCAATTTGCCGGTGTGGTGGAATTGGCAGACGCGCGGGATTCAAAATCCCGTGGTAGCAATACCGTATGGGTTCGACCCCCATCACCGGCACCATTTTTAAATCGAGGTAAAGCTATCATCATGCTAGCATGGTGGGGCATCGCTTTGATATAGAACTTACAACATGTGGAGGTATGGAAATGAATGCAGGTTTTGTTAATTTAGCGTTATTAGGCGGTTTTATTCTTCTTGTTTACTTTATGATGATTCGTCCTCAGAGAAAGATGGATAAGCAGAATAAACAAATGAGAGAGTCTCTAAAGTCAGGAGACGAGATTATTACAATCGGAGGAATCGTTGCAAAGGTTTCAAAGATTAAGGATAAGACAGTTGTTGTTACAATTGGCGAAGGTAAGACTAAGATGGAGATTCTTAAGACTGCTGTAGCATCAGTAAAGACAACTCACGACAATGAGCCAAAGGAGAAGAAGGCTGTTGAGACAGAAGCTCCAGCTCCAAGCAGAGAGAAGAAGGTTGTTGCAAAGAAGCTTACAGAAAGTTCTCATAACAAGGACAATTCAGAAACTTCAGACGACAAGGAAGCTTAATCAATTGGACGATAATATAATTGGAAGGCAGTGCGTTAGCACTGCCTTTTTATATTGAAAAATAAGCGATATTATTGTACAATAATAAGGATTATTATTTAATGAAAAAGTGTTTTAAATGTAAAAAACATCTAGAGGTTATAGGTTAAATGAAAAACAACAAAAGGAAAATACTTGCTGCATTTATTATATTGATAACTGTAGCCGCATGGGTAATATCTATTTTTGGAATAGGTGACAAAGTTAAAAGTCTTAACGATCAATTAAAGTACGGCCTTGACATTAATGGCGGTGTTTATGTATTGCTAGAAGCAGATACAGATGAGACTGGTACAGAGAAAGCGAAGCTTCTTGAACAGACTAAAACAGTCCTAGAGAACAGAGTAAATGCAATGGGCATTTCCGAAGCAACAGTTTCTGTTGAAGGCGACGATAGAATTAGAGTTGAAATGCCAGGCGTTGAAGATGCTGAAGCAGCAATTGAACAGATTGGTAGAACAGCTCAATTGTCATTCTACCTAGCTGATGGCACTCCAGTTATGACTGGTGACGGAATTAAGGATTGTAGTATTGCTACAGACTCTGACCATGGTGGATATAAGATTGAACTTGATTTTACTTCAGCAGGATCAGACGCATTCGCTACAGGAACAGAACAGGCAGCTTCAGGTTCAATTACATCATCCATTGATGGTGTGCAAAGCAATGCAATAATGATTATGCTAGATGATGAACTGATTTCAGCACCTACAGTATCACAGAAGATTAACAGTTCCTCATGCGAGATATATAGAAGTAGCGGTGGATATTCTGAAGAAGAAGCATCTCAGCTTGCTGCTCTTATAAAGGGTGGTGCACTACCTGCTTCATTAACTGAGGTTAATTCATCAGTTCAGACAGCAACAATTGGTGCTGATTCTCTTAAAATGAGTGTAATAGCAGGAGCAATTGGACTTGGTCTTGTTATGATTATTATGGTAGTAGTCTTTGGAATGCTTGGACTTATCGCTGACTTTGCATTGCTGCTATATATACAGATTGTTCTTTGGCTAATGGCTGGATTTGGAGCAGTTCTAACATTACCTGGAATTGCCGGAATTATCCTATCTGTTGGAATGGCAGTAGACTCTAATGTAATTATTTTCACTAGAATTAAAGAAGAGATAAAGAAGGGCAAGTCAGTAAGAGTAGCCGCTGATATGGGATTCAAATCATCGCTTACTACAGTAATCGATGCTCAGACCACTACATTGATTGCTTCTATTGTTCTTTATCTGATAGGTACATCTTCAGTTAAGGGCTTTGCTCTCACATTGATGATAGGTACACTATGCAGTATTGTAACTGCGGTATTTGTAACACAGGTATTTGTAAACATACTATCGAACAGCAAGAAATTTGCTACATTGAAGCACTTTGGTATTAAGGAAGACGGCACACCAAGGTTTGAGTGGAAGAAGCATGTTGATTTTGTTGGAAAGAGAAAAGTGTTCTATTGCATCAGTATCGCTGTAATTGCAATTGGTATTGGATTCGCTGGAATTAGAGGATTCAATATGGGAATTGATTTTACCGGTGGTACTATGATTCAAATGGAAATGGGTAAGACTGTAGATATTGATGAGGTTAAGGATACAGTTAAGGACTTTAACTTGGACCCAACTATTGTCTATGCAGGCGACGGAAATACTCAAATAATTATTAAATCTATTAAAGCTCTTAAGTCAGCAGAGCGTACAGAAGTAGTTAATGCAATCGAAGAGAAGTATAACCTAGGTGAGGACTCGGTACTTGCATCTGAAGAATTTGGACCATCGGTAGGAAATGATTTAAAAGCAAATGCAGTTAAGGCAGTTCTAATCGCAACTCTATGTATGCTTATAT
>JAAZHB010000170.1 GCA_012510935.1 Clostridiales bacterium | reverse complement strand
TTAAAGGCGGTTATTGAATAAATGAACATATTACTTATTAATCATTATGCCGGTAGCCCAGAAATGGGAATGGAGTTCAGGCCATACTATCTTGCTAAAGAATGGGTACAAATGGGACACAAGGTTGATATCATAGCCGCAGATTATTCCCATCTTCGTAGGAAGAATCCAGTTATTTCAAAAGATTTCGAAGTTGAAGTCATTGATGGAATTAATTATCACTGGATTCACACCAGAACCTATGAAGGCAATGGTGCAAGCCGAGCAATAACGATGGCTCAGTTTGTCGGAAAACTTTGGATAAATGCTAAAAAGATAATAAAAGACTTAGAACCAGATACTGTCATTTGTTCATCTACATATCCACTTGACACCTTTGTTGGGCAGCGAATACGCAAGAAGTCAAGAAAACCTGTCAAGTTAGTACACGAGGTTCACGATATGTGGCCAGCAACTCTATATGAAATTGGTGGCATGTCAAAAAGAAATCCGTTTGTAGTAGCAATGCAAATAGGGGAGAATAGCGCTTATAAAAAATCAGATAATGTGGTTTCACTTCTTCCTTTTGCAGAACCATACATGAAGGAACATGGCCTTCAACCCGGTAAATTTCTCAGCATACCTAATGGTGTCGTAGAGGATGAATGGAGTAATCCGACTCAATTGCCTGATAAGCATAAAGAAAGCCTAGATAGAATCCATGCACAGGGGAAATATATTGTAGGATACTTTGGTGGGCATGCACTGTCTAACGCGCTGGACATGGTAATATATATAGCAGATAGTATTAAAGATAAAGACATACATTTTGTGCTTGTTGGCAATGGTGTAGAGAAGCAAAGATTAGTAGAAGAATGTCAGAGAAGAAGGCTAGAGAATATTACATTTCTAGACTCAATTCCAAAGACAGCAATCCCTACATTGTGTGAAAACTTTGATTGCATTTTCATGGGTGCAATTGAATCTCCTTTGTATAGGTTTGGATTATGTCTTAATAAAATGTTTGATGCTATGAGAGCGGGAAAGCCGATTCTGTGCGCCATTACAACGCCAGGAACATATGTTGAAGAATACAAGTGTGGCATAAGAGTTGATTCGTTTGATATAGAGGCTTGCATTAATGCAATTGACACAATCAAGAATCTAAACTGTGAAGATCTAGAGTTAATGTCTAACAATGGGAAAATAGCAATTAAAAATAATTTTACATATGAAAAACTTGCAAAAGAATTTATTAAAAGAATGGAGAAATAAATATGAGTGAATATTTCGTACATGAGAGCAGTTATGTAGATGACGGCGCAGAAATTGGTGAGGGAACTAAAATTTGGTATTTCTGTCACGTGCAGAAGGGCGCAAAGGTTGGAAAGAAATGCTCCTTCGGACAGAATGTAAATGTAGCAAATAATGTGGTTATTGGAGACAATGTAAAGATTCAGAATAATGTATCTGTATATGAGGGAGTAACTCTAGAAGACGGAGTTTTCTGCGGACCATCTTGCGTGTTTACTAATGACTTAACACCAAGAGCAAGATTCCCTAAGGGAAGTGAGAATTTTGTAAAAACTTTGGTCAAGGAAGGCGCTTCCATTGGAGCAAATGCGACAGTTGTATGTGGACATACTGTTGGAAAGTGTTCGATGGTTGCTGCTGGAGCAGTAGTTACTAAGGATGTTCCAGATTATACTTTGGTTGCAGGAGTACCTGCAAAGCCAATTGCCAAACTAGATGAATTAGGAAATATTGTTGAGAGATTTAATAAATAAACAATTATTAATACCTAGTAAAAATAAAAAACTGTTTAGTGTTTAAGGAAGGATAAAACTCATGAAAGATAAACTCTTAAAGAAGATTGAAAACAAAGAAATAACAGTAGGTGTTGTTGGCCTTGGATATGTAGGACTACCACTAGCTGTTGAGAAAGCAAAGGCTGGATTCAAGACAATTGGATTCGATGTACAGCAAGCTAAGGTAGATATGGTAAATTCTGGTGAGAATTATATTGGAGATGTTGTAAATGA
>JAAZHB010000018.1 GCA_012510935.1 Clostridiales bacterium | reverse complement strand
ATATGACAACAGAAGCTAATAAAAAAAGAGCGCAGCTAATTGAGCAATCCATCGCTGAGGCAGAGAGGGCTGAGGAAGAATCAACTTTGCTTGAGGTTGAGGATGGCAATAATAGTGGCGAGGAAATGCAAGAAGCAAATACGGAACAAGATGCTAATAAATACGATGTTGAGGGGATTCTTGAGGTAGCTGATCAAGGGTACGGGTTTATGCGTTTTGATAACTTCATGTCTTCAAGTGAAGATGTCTACGTAGCCCAGACCCAGATAAGAAGGTTTAGACTAAGAACAGGAGATAAAATCTTCGGTGTTGCAAGACGACCTAAGATGGGGGAACGTTATGGTGCACTTCTTTTCGTTAAGGAAGTGAATGGAATGGATCCGATGCAGGCTAGAAGCAGAAAGCCTTTTGAAGCATTAACTCCAATTTATCCCAACGAAATAATGAAGCTAGAGACGACTAGCATTGATCTATCGACAAGAATAATTGACCTTGTGGCTCCGATCGGAAAAGGACAAAGAGGTCTTATTGTGGCACAGCCTAAGGCAGGAAAAACCGTTTTGCTTAAGAAAATTGCCTGTGCAATTGAAGATAAATATCCAGAGGTAGAGCTTATAGTACTGCTTGTGGATGAAAGACCTGAAGAAGTGACGGATATGAAGAGATCACTTAAAAGGGCGGATGTTGTATATTCCACTTTTGACCAGCCTTCATCTCATCACACCAAAGTCGCTAAAATTGTATCGGAAAGAGCAAAGAGACTTGCAGAAAGTGGCAGAGATGTTGTAATCTTGCTAGACAGCATTACAAGACTAGCAAGGGCATATAACTTGGAGGTTCCTTCAACCGGCAGAACTCTATCGGGAGGGCTAGATCCGGGAGCATTGCATCCACCAAAGAAATTTTTCGGTATGGCAAGAAATATTGAAGAAGGCGGAAGTGTAACAATTTTAGCGACAGCTCTAATTGATACTGGAAGTCGAATGGATGATGTAATTTACGAGGAGTTCAAGGGTACCGGAAATATGGAACTTCACCTCGATAGACAACTTAGCGAGAGAAGAATTTTCCCAGCTATAGATATTAATAAGTCAGGAACTAGAAAAGAGGAGCTATTACTCTCACCTGAGGCTTATGCGGTAATGTTCGCATTAAGAAGAGAAATGAATAGAGGAGATGTGGCAGATATCACTGAAGAGATTCTTGACACAATGTCTAGCACTAAGTGCAATGATGATTTCATAAACTTTATGGGAAAGAAGCTATAATAAGTGAGTATTCATGGAGATAAAAAATGGCAAAGATAGATTGCGATAGGATTTTCGTCAAAGGAGCGAAGCCAACCTCGGTTGGTGGGCAGGCGGTCATGGACGGGGTAATGATGCAAGGAAATGGCAGAATTGCACTTGCTATGAGAATTCCGAGTGGTGAAATATATCTAAAATGCGAAAAAAAGAAGCCTGAAAGCAAAGTGATGAAGATACCATTTGTTCGAGGCATTGTTGCATTTGTATCATCACTTGTTGTTGGAATGCGCAAACTGATGGAGTCAGCTGATGTTCTAGCTGAATATGATCCAGAGATGCAAGATGAAAAGAAGGGTAAGGTTGAGACTTGGATCGAGTCTAAATTCGGAGAGAAAGCGGCATGGAATTTGATCATGGGACTCTCTCTTATTCTGGCTTTTGTAATTACAATTGTGGGATTTGTAATTGCACCAACTGCTGCAGT
>JAAZHB010000169.1 GCA_012510935.1 Clostridiales bacterium | reverse complement strand
TTCTTTGTTTTCTTTCATCAACTGCCTCTGCGGGATGTCCATGCGAACAACCTACCCTCGTTTTAACCTCCCAGAAACTCACGAGCCCGCCCCTAATTGTCACTATGTCAATTTCTCCAAATTTCGTCCTAAAGTTCCGTGCAATAATTTCATAACCATTTTGTTCCAAAATCAGCGCTACCATGTTCTCACCGCTATCCCCAAGTTTCTTGCAATTCATAAGTCACCACCTTCTCCTATCACTCTATTATTATCATGACTTCTCACTTTTTACAGCCACCTAAAGGTGAAGAGTGCGCTAGCCTATGGATAAAAATGCATTGAATGTATTTTTGCAAAAAAAGTACAAGGACAAAATTCCTTGTACTTTTGATGTATCTCTCACACATATTCAGTTCAAAAAACCCCGTCCCTACTTACAGCGCAAATTTCAAAATTGCCTTAGCCACTCCGTCTTCATCATTGTTGTCAGTAACATAGTCAGCGTAGTTCTTTGTATCTCCCCAAGCATTTCCCATTGCAACACCTATACCTGCATATTCAATCATTTCAATATCATTTGGTGCATCGCCTATACCCATAAGTTCTTCTTTGCTAAAGCCCTTCATTTTGAGTAACTCAGCTACAGCTTTCTTCTTGCTTGTGCCTTTTCCTCCTACCTCAATATTATTCTTAAAGGAAGAAGTTGTGTTTCCCTCAGGAATTGCCTCTATAATATCCCTGTACTTCTCAAGTTGTTCTATTGTATCGAAGAAAAAATTAATATTTTCTATTTTCCCTTCATTATCGCGAATCATCTTAAAAATATCTTCTACCGGAATCCTTGTTCTTAGTACATATTCGGTGTTCCTGTACGAGCAACTTTCTTTCTTAATATTTTCGTAAAACTCTCTACTAATATATGCCTTTCCATCCGTAAAGGCCTCAAGCCATAGGCCATACTCTTGTCCAATTTCAATGACTCTTTCCAATGTTTTTTTCTGAAGATAATCTCCATATATTTGCTTCTTTGCCGGCAAATCCATAATGCATGCACCATTAGAAGTGACAGCATATTTTAAGCCTTTAATCGAATATATTGGTTCAGGAAGCGCACTATAAGCTCTCCCCGTTGATACTACTACTTCAATTCCTGCGGCGATTGCTCTCTCTATTGTCTCCTTTGTTAACTCCGAAAGCTCCCCCTTACTATTAAGAGTTGTTCCATCCATATCAAGTGCTATCATTTTAATTGACATATCTATTTACTCCATTCTGTTGCATTGCAATCATTAAAGTTCTATAATTCTATGATGTGTTATTTGAACTTTAGGTTTTTATTATATACTTCAAAATCACTTATATCAAATTGACTATTGGACTATTGGGAGGAAACTTAGCTACATGAATATTATTATTCTCGGTGCTGGAAAATTAGGAATAAGATTAATAGAGGCTTTGATCGATGGAGATAACGAGATTACGCTTGTCGACACAAACGAGGAAAAGCTTCGCATTATTTCTGAGCAACATGATATTTTGACATATACTGGGGATGTAAAATCTATCTCTCTTCTAAAGTATATCGGAATACAGAATTACGATTTTCTTGTTAGCTGCACAGCCTCTGATGATACAAATATTATAGCTGCTTCTATTGCCAAAATTCTTGGTTGCAAGAATGTAGTTGCTAGAGTTACTCAACCAGAGCATACCGAACAGATTGAGTTCCTCAGCGAGCACTTCGGCATCGACCAGCTAATTAACCCAGATATGCTTATTGCAAGCGAAATATATCACTACTTAGTTGACAAATATTCAATTAGCAATGGCGTGTATAAGGCAAAAAGAATTGCAGTCGTTGAAGTAAGCATGAACAACGAGCCTCAACTTATTGGCAAGTCTCTCGTTGATTTTAGAAGAGTCCATCCAAATATGATTGTTATTGGTATTTCAAGAAGAGGTAAAATCATTATTCCTCATGGTACAGACATATTTGAAGCAAATGATATTCTGTATATTGCCGGTGAGGAGAATATGATGATGGATGTTGCTAGAAACATTTTCTCTAGGCACAAATATATCAAAGAAAATCAGCAACTCATGATTGTCGGCGGTGGTCGCACTGGTTTCTTCTTAGCTAAAAAAATGATTGACTATGGAGCAAGGGTCAAGATTATCGAGAGAGATCGCAAAAGATGCAATTACCTTAACAATGGTTTGTCTAGGGCCGAGGTAATCAACGGAAATGGTGCAGATATATCGCTTCTTGAAGAAGAGGGACTTGAAGATATGCAAGCTGTAGTTACAGCGACAGGTTTTGACGAACAGAACCTTCTTGTATCTCTTTCTGCAAAAAATCACGGAGTTGATGATGTAATTACAAAGATTTCGCACGAAAGTTACGATTCAATCATTGAGAAGCTTGGCATTGATGTGGTTCTAAATCCACTTGATATTACTGCCAGCTTAATCTTAAGAATGGTAAACGGGGAGAAGCGAGTTCTTACCAACATTCTTCTGCATGGTCAAGCTGAACTGATGCAAATCTATGTAGACTCAAACATGAGTTTTGTCGGTGTGCCTCTTAAGGAACTGGATTTGCCTGATTTCATAATCATTGCCGCAATTAATAGAGGCGATGATACTATTATCCCTGATGGAAATACTAGAATTAAAGCTGGCGATCATGTCGTACTTGTATGTCTCCTCTCGCAAATTGGCTATGTTGAGAGATTACTTAAGACATCACACAAATTTGGCCTATTTAGATAAAAAATAATTTAAAAGTCTTTAGATATTAGCGGAATACTTTCATTCGAAGTTGTTCCGCTATTTTTATTCGATATGAGAGGTATCGTGGTATTTGTTAAAGCACAAAAGTGACCGCATGGATATTCCATGCGGCCGCAATTAGTTATCAGATATTTAATTAAGCTTCTTCTGTCTCAGCAACTTCCTCTTCAGCTACTTCTTCAGTAACTTCTTCTTCTGGAAGTGTTGCCTTAATGCTTAGGCTGATTCTCTTCTTGTCAGCATTAATCTCCATGATCTTAACGTTAACCTTCTGACCAACCTTTAGCTCTTCGCTGACATTTTCAACTCTCTTATTAGCAATCTCTGAGATGTGAACTAGTCCATCAAGACCAGCCTCAAGCTCAACGAATGCTCCGTATTCCTTAATCTGAACAACCTCGCCCTCAAATACATCACCGATTTGATACTTTGTACCAACAAGTGACCATGGTTCTGGCTGAGTCTGCTTGAGTCCAAGAGAAATCTTTCCCTTCTCCTCATTAAGTGAAAGAATCTTTACATTGATGATATCGCCAATGTGTAGAATCTCCTGTGGGTGCTTTAGCTTACCCCATGATATCTCTGATATATGAAGAAGACCATCAACTCCACCGATATCTACAAATGCACCGTAGTCAGTGAATCTCATAACCTTACCTTCAACTACGTCACCAACGTTAAGGTTCTCCCAAACCTCAGCAGCAAGCTTTCTCTTCTCTTCGCTGATAACAGCCTTTCTTGAGAAGCTAACCTTATTGCCTCTTTCAACCTTGATAACCTTTACATCCATTGTCTGTCCAACGAACTCATCTGCATTCTCAACAAATCCTGTTGAAAGCTGTCCAATCGGAACAAAGCCTGTAATCTCCTTGTAAGCAGCGATTACACCGCCTCTTACAGCTCTTACAACCTTAACTGTTACAATCTCGCCAGCCTCGTAAGCCTGCTCAAGTTCCTTGAAATTCTCTACTGCAACAAGTCTCTTCTTTGAAAGAAGGATTCCGCCTTCTCCCTCATCTGACTTAATTACCTTTGCCTGAATCTCGTCTCCCTCTTTGAAAAGATCTGCGAGTGTCTGTCCATCTTCTAGAACAACCTCATCTTTTCTAAGAATTCCGTCTTTCTTACAACCCATGTTAACTACAACGAAATCTCCAAGTACCTGTTCAACTGTACCATCGATAATATCGCCTGGCTTAGGAAGACGTAAAGATTTCTCAATGTCATCCATGTAATCCAGCATTGGATTCTTCTCTAAATTGTTTGTGACATTTTCGCTCATACTAGCAATAACCTCCTTGATTATCCATTCAGGTGTCGACGCACCTGCAATATACCCTATTTTATTATACTTTTGTTGATACTGCAAGCTAAATTCGCTTGCATTTTGAACAAAAATGCTATTTTTATTGTTTTCTTTCGCAATTTCGTACAATTTTCTAGAATTCGAACTTTTTTCATCCCCAATGACAACCATCAACTCCACTTTCTTCGATAAATCAGCACAGCTTTGTTGTCTATCTTTTGTCGCATTACAAATGGTATTCCTTATTTCATACTCCAGCTTATTTGAGTCAAATACCTCGAGAATAGAATTAAGTATTTCAACTTTAAACGTTGTCTGGCATACAACCAATGGTTTTAATTCACCTGCCCAAAGTCTCTCTCTTTCTGTACTGTTAACCAGTTCTTGAGCTTCCTTAGGATTCTCAAGAATAACAGCCTTATAGTCACACCAACCATTTGTAGCAATTACTTCCTGGTGAAGTTTGCTACCTACAATAATAACTGGTCTGCCTGCTTTCGCTGCATCTAACACATATTGGTGAATTTTCTTAACAAAAAGGCAAGTGGTATCAATTAACTTAATACCTATATCTTCCGCTTGTTTGAAAAATTCCTCTGGTTCCCCGTGCGATCTTACAATGACAGTATCTCCCATCTTGGCTTCAGATAAAGAGTCAATCATTTTCACACCTTTTGATTCAAGCTTCTCTACCACTGCACTGTTGTGAATCAAGTGCCCGCAAGTATAGATATGACCTGTCTCCAAAGCATCATTAGCTGTTTCAAAAGCCAAATCAATCGCTTTTTGTACTCCGAAGCAAAAGCCTGAATGTTCCGCCTTAATTATTTCCAAATTTCTATTTCCTTTTTCGTTTAAATTTAAATCGAGACAAAGACATCAACATGCTATCATAATTGATGCGCAGCGCTAATTGAATCAGAGCCACGATTCCAACCGCTCATATTATATATCATTTCTATAATAGTTTAAACAAAAGGCTGGCGGGAAATCCGTCAGCCTTCAAAGAATCAATCTACTATTTTTTAAAATAAATCTTTTCCAATGTACTTGCCACCTCTGCCAAGAGCCTCTTCAATTCTAAGAAGCTGATTGTATTTAGCTACTCTTTCAGTTCTTGCTGGTGCACCAGTTTTAATCTGATAAGCATTAACTCCAACTGCAAGCTCAGCAATTGTAGTATCTTCAGTCTCTCCTGATCTATGCGAGATAACTGTGTTATAGCCATTTTTCTTTGCGAGTGCAATAGTCTCTAGAGTTTCTGAAATGCTTCCAATCTGGTTAAGCTTAATAAGAATTGCATTTGCGCATCCAAGCTTAATACCCTTTGCGAATCTCTCTGGATTTGTAACAAATAGGTCGTCACCAACAATCTGAATTCTATCACCTAGCTTTTCAGTCATTAGCTTCCAACCATCCCAGTCTTCTTCGTCCATTCCATCTTCAATAGAAGCAATTGGATACTTATCGCAGAAGTCCACCCAGTTCTGCACCATTCCCTCTGCAGTAAATGTTCTTCCTGACTTAGGCATCTTATATTCTCCAACCTTATCAGTCTTCCACTCACTTGCAGCAGCGTCAATACCAATTACAAAGTCTGTACCAGGCTTATATCCAGCATTCTCAATTGCAGCCATAATATAATCCATAACTTCATATTCATCCTTAAGGTTAGGTGCGTAACCGCCCTCATCACCAACTGAAACTGCATAACCATCTTTCTTAAGATCCTTTGCAAGCTGATGATAAACCTCTGAACACCATCTAATGCATTCTTTAAATGAAGGTGCTCCAACAGGCATTATCATAAATTCCTGTACATCTACAGTATTTGATGCATGTGCTCCACCATTTAAAATATTCATCATTGGAACAGGTAGTGTGTTACCATTAATTCCGCCAAAGAACTTAAATAGAGGAATACCTATTGATGTAGCTGCTGCCTTTGCACAAGCAAGTGAAGCAGCCAGTATTGCGTTAGCACCAAACTTGCTCTTGTCCTTAGTGCCATCCGCTTCTATCATTAGACGCTCAATCTCATTAATATCAGCAGCATTCTGCCCTACAAGAAGCTCTCTGATATGAGTGTTAACATTCTCTACAGCCTTTGTAACCCCTTTGCCACCGTATCTTGACTTATCACCATCACGAAGCTCTAATGCTGCATAGATGCCAGTTGATGCACCGCTTGGTGTATCGCCATATGCAATAGTGCCATCTTCAAGTTCAATTTCAACTTCAACAGTTGGATTTCCTCTTGAGTCAAGGATCTCGCGTCCGAGAACTCTCACGATCTTGGTTGTCATTATAATTCTCCTTTTCATACAGATACTTAAATATCTAATATATGTTACTCATTCATTATATACAATAATCTGAATTATAACAACCGATTATCTCACGAAACAAAGTTTCAAAGAATTTTTTGTGTTTTCTACATAGCTTTGTCTTCTATTTCTGCAGTTAATCTCAAAAGTTGCTTGTCCAGAATTCGAATAACCCTTGTATAATCACCAAGTTCTGCATAAGATTTAAGTTTATCAAGTATTTCACCCTCTCTACTATTTGACCCAGTTTTTAGTTTCTCAATGAAAATTGCAAGTTTATTACTATAATCCATGCGTTTGAAGTCAGGATAAAACAGGATTCTAACATCATCTTCATAAACACTGTTATCAATTGAATAAATAAGCTCCGGTTCAAGCAAATAGTTATTTCCCTTTATATACCAAGATTCTGCAGATGAATTCAAAATAATTAAGGTTTCAATTAGAAGAAGCTTTGAACAAATATCAAGCTTGTTAATTTGAATCTTGCTCATTCTGTCAGTATCATAATTAAACATGTAGCAATCATGATCAATTGTAATCGACATAGCTAGAAATGATTTACAGAATCCATTTGATAGTATCTCCTTCATAAAGAGAGGCATTGAATAGCCACTTATACTATGTTTAAGTCTTTTTCTCATATTATCTCCCTTATCCACCACAGATGTTACATGACTTGTAACCCCTTTTGATAGCAATCCTTCGCTCCATTTCAATATAGTTTCTTTTCAATGTATTGCAGCCTGGCAGATGATAGCTCTCTCCCTCATTTTGAAATACATATACAAGTGAACCTTCAGATGCTTTCTTGCTATGGCAATGACTGCAGCTACTGTACTTCCTCTTGATTTCATCATTTAGAATCACCTGTGTGCTAGCAACATGAAGGACTCTGCACGATTTATTATGATATTTTTCTCCCATACTAGGAAAGACAAATACAGCCTCTGCTCCTGAACTACTCATAGCGTCATCTGACATTGGTTCGATGGGTCTTTTTCGGCCTACATATGCTCTAGTCACAAGTGAAAGCTCATAATCAGCTTCTGACGCAATATTAAGCGGATTCTTTGCTTTTAGATTTATTTTCATTTTAAGTAAGATCAGTTCATCAATGTCCCATCGGGTTGTCCTATATCCATAATCTTGAACATGATATTCATTTACTAAAGTCTTATCACCAATCCTATTTCCTACTCTACCTGGAACCAATACTGATACATTTGAAAAATTGCTCTCAATAGCAGCGCGTCTTAATTCTGTAGCTATGATAAAATTTGCATCTTGTATACACACATACATCAGAATAACTGAACTCATTACCATTACAGCAATAATGAATAATGGTAAAGTAATAACGGTTTCAACAATATATCCACCGCGTTTATTTGGCTTAGGTCTTTGTATTTTCTTGACTATTTTACTTATATTCGTCAGATATCTCATAGTTTCTACCATTAACTTTTAAACCTAAATCAAGTCCACAATAATACTCGTCGAAATTAAAATCTTCATAATACCTGTATTTCATATTAATTTGAACTATATCCATCATCCTTAATAGCCTAACATCTTCATTCGATGCGATTATCATAAGAAGCAAATAGTCTTCATAGCTTTGACCTTTGAGGATATCAATCGGGTTATTTCTATCTTTATCAGTAATCTCTTTAATTTCATTTTCATTTTCTTTCCAGAGTTTTTTAGCCTCTTCATCCAAGTTTCCTTGAACGGCTTCACTTTTTAAGATACTTTCAAGATCTGTCTGCCAAGACTCTGGAGTTTTAATTAAAGGAACCCTCCCGCCTTCATATAGAACCTCAACATCCTTGTATGCCTCCGCAAGTGCCCAAGCTTCTGCAATAAGGACCTGCGTTGCGGTTGCCAGTGGCCCTGGCGTAATAATGGCAGCAATAGCTTGTATTTCAGAAATCTTGACAGGATCTTTATACAAAGAAAAGAAATTTAAGCCATTTCGAATTAGTATGATTCTATTCTTGCACCCCTTATAATTCTCATAATCATCAAATTCGCCGCAGACTATATATTCCCATTCATTCCGAAAATATGTCTCCTTTGAATTTCCTGCTGTTAGAAAATTGCTATAATAGGCTTTGAGATAGGTCAATTCTACCGCTGTATCGCCCGCTGATGAAGTGAGCGAATCAAGGATGTCCTCGTCTTTAAAAGCATCTATAGTATCATCTATATCAAAACCCAAGTCTGCACCAGATGACGGCAGCGTATTAATTACGACCTCATTTCCTATTTTCCTTTTACCAAAGCCACCTTCTTGACCTGGATAATCACTTGATACATTGTTATGTTCTTGTCTATCTTCACTAATAATTCCTTCTGTAATACTGATTGCAAGCCCCGCTTCAATTGACTCACTAAACCTCTTAGGGTCACTTATCTCGTAACCGTATAAACTAGCGCTGCTATTTTCAATCTTTGCATCAAGCTTTCCCTTGCATGAATAATCTAAATACCTATTTACTCTTTTCTTAACCTCAATTTCATTACCTTGAAAAGCCATTATCCCATAATCATCAAGAAGGTATTTGTCATATTCTGAAAGAATTGCCTTTGTCCATACTCTCCCAAATATGCGGCACTCACTTCCAACCACCATTTGTCTAACGATTCCTATTGCAACCACAATACAGCAAGAGAATGCAAGAAAGGCCATTGCCAGTGTAATAGTTGATGAACCTCTTTTATTCTTTTGTAAGCATTTTATTTGCTCTAACCATTGCATCTTCATTATAAAAATAAGCCTTTACATAAATTGTTTTATTAACATCGAATTTTAATAGTCCACCTTTCACAAGCAACACATTCTTATCAGCCTCATATATTTTCATCGTACAACCTTTATAAGAATCCCAGGCTTCTAACGCACCCTTTTGAACAGCTGTCTGCTTGACCGCAATTTCTATGTAAAAAACAAATACTCTTAGCAAAAGCATTACTGCCAGAATAATAATTGGTAATGAAACTGCCGCTTCAACCATTTGGCTTCCCCTCTTGTTATTGATAGGATTCTTCATATCATTAGAAATTAGCAGAATCCAGATTTGAGAAAATCTTATTTACAAAATCAGTTATTTCTGTCTTGAAAATGATTCCAAGTGCAACTGCAATTGCAACTAGGATTGCAACCGCCACCATTTCCATGCCTCTTTTATTCCTTAAAGTTTTCATAAATCCTTTCATATCCTATTCCTCCTATTTACTTAATAATTTACATTGCCAAAATTGCTGGTGCCATCGTTATTCCTATTAGAAGAACAAGTAGCATGCCTAGAGGTGCCGCCATCTTTGTGTCGATTGACTTACCCTTTTCATTAGCTATAATGCGTCTCATATTCCACAAGAATTGGCTTTCTCTAGTAAGACTCTCAATAATATCGCTTCCCCTTCTTTCGTTCTCAGTCAGTATTGTCGCAATTCTCATTAATTCTTTAGTATTATTTTCGGAAGCCATATCTCTAATTAATGTAGCGGTGCTTGTCCTATGATCCGAGTTCTTCCGGCTCAACTCAATTATTGCATCTTCAAAATATCCTCGATCCTCTTCAGGAATATATTCATAACTATTGGATATTCTTGTAAAAGAGTCACTTAATATCATTCCAGCACCTAACATCAACAGAAGCTGATTAGTAAATCGCGGAAGCGAAATCAGTATATCGTCTCTATGATCTTCTAAAGGATTTTTTTCTTTCTTATATTCCTGATAAATGATTAGACCAACTCCGAGCAAATAACACATAGCAATAAGATAATAGTTTCCGCCACTTTCTTTCTTGCTTCTCCACACTAATTTACTGCCATCACTTAATTTCCCTGGAAGCAGTATTGTCTTCTTACTAGATAACTCCGCTTCAGTAATAATACTGTTTAGCTCAGCCTCTCTTTCTGCTGCACTGTCCTCTTTCTTAGTTTCTTTCTTCGCATTTTTTTCGCTTTGAACTGCTCTTTTTCTAATAGAAATATCCTTAGATTTAACACCTTCTTCGCTCTGAATCTCTACTTCCAAATCATATTGCTCTGCACTTTCTAACGAAGCTCTCTCAATACCGACAATATTGCCTTTCTTATCAATGATATAACTTCCCTTTGAACCATTACCTTTAAATGCAATAACCAGGCATAACAATGCACATATTAGGGTAATAATATAGATGCTTTGAACAAGCTTTTTATTAAATCTGGCATTGCTGTATAACTCTCTAATTCTCTTCATATGCTTATATTTGTTATTTTCTGAATTATTCCATATATTCCAATATTTGCCGCTATTACTGTAGTCATTATTATTCTTCCAATAAAAGCATCATATAACGGAGCAATATAGTCTGGCGAAAAAACATTCAGAAATATAATTACGATTATCGGCATTGCGAAGATAAAGATGCCTTCATTTTTTTTACGACTAACTATTTCTTCTATTTCCTTCTCAATTGTGATCTTGTCAATAATTACCGTTGCCGCCTTATTCATTGCTATAATTAAGCTCGCTCCTGTTGTCTTACAAATTGAATATATTGTTATAAAATCTATTACATCCTGCATACCGCTTGCTATTGCAAAATCCGAGAGAACCGTCACATCATGTTCCCCGCCTAGGTCCATTCTTTCGTAAGCAATGCTCAATTCCTTAACCAAAACTGAACCTTCCCCATATATCTCTTTCAACGATGGAATTGCCTCTCCTATCGCCTCTTTCATAGATCTACCTGCTCCAATCGAGGTTGCAGCAACGAAAAGGAAGTCCTTGAATTGAATAATATAATCATTCTTTCTCTTCTTGATTCTGAAATCTACATAGAATTCCTTAATCTTCTTCGCCAAAGGAATTATTACTATTGCGTAGATAATATTCTTATAGAAAATAAGTGATACCACGATTCCGCAAATTACTAAAGCAACATACAAAAGTCTATTCTCCCAGACGCCTAGCTCGTATTTGTTTAAATTAGTCATAAACTGATCCTCGCTCTAGTCGATTTCTATCAACAAGTGATTTTCCAGTGCCTATAAGAGCACCATCAGAATTTCGCTGGTACAAATAGTTTAAATTATAGTCATTACCGTCATATCCACAGAGTTCAGCGACCTCTACTACGCCTCTATGTCCCTTTGAATCTCTTTGCAAATGCACCATGATATCTATTGCATTGGCAATCTGATTCTTAACAGAATAAAGCGGAATCTGTGCATCCATTAGATACATTGTCTCAAGCCTATTAAGCATTCCCTTGATTGAATTCCCATGCCCGGTGCTCATTGATCCTGAATGCCCTGTGTTCATCGCTTGTATCATATCTACTACCTCTTTTCCTCTTACTTCGCCGACTATTATTCTATCTGGCCTCATTCTTAAACTAGTCTTAATAAGCATTTGCATATTAACCTCGCCCTTACCTATTGAATTAGCATTTCTACATTCCATATGAACTTTGTTGACAACATTATTAATCTTTAATTCTGCCGAGTCCTCGATTATTACAACTCTCTCCTGCCTGCCTATCTTCATCGAAAGAGCATTAAGAAAAGTTGTTTTACCCGAAGATGTCCCTCCGCTGATAAAAACGTTATATCCACATCGAACCAAATTCGAGAGCATTTCAGCACACTCTTCGCTAATACTTCCACTATAAATTAAGTCATCCAAAGTAATATCATTCTCCGAAAATTTTCTGATTGTAAGAATCGGCCCATTAAGTGCCACATTATTGAGTACGCCATTAACCCTGTATCCTGCTGGCAGCCTTGCATCCACTATCGGCGAAGCTTCATTTATCTCTCTATGTACATCCGAGGCTAGCATTCGAATGATTTCTTCAAGCTCCCCTTCTGACAAAAAAGCATTGTCGATTCTAACCAGTTCACCGTTCTGCTCAGCAAAAATATCACCTGGTCCGTTAACCATTATTTCGTTTACTGATGAACAGTCCAATAGTTCTGTCAAAACACCATATTTGTTCTTAATCCTAATAAATGAACTTTCTATGATTACTTTAGTCTCAAATGCTGATAGTAAACTCATCTGACAATCATTAAATAATTCATCCTCAATTAATTTATAAATCTCATCATCTTCTGGATATTCTCCGTCGTCAGATGTTAGCTTGAATCTTATATCGCCAACAATCCGTCCTATAACCAGAGAGTGTCTATTCACAATATCTTTTTTATTCATTTCATGATTCACAACCCTTCGCAGCTAACATTTTGCTCAATACAATTTGCCTTTAATCAAGCATATGTGTAAGTATACTGTTTAGCTTTATATCGCAAGCATCAATTCCATCGTTTGCATTTATTATCGTGAACTTCTCTAATGTATCAACATCAAAAAACGACTCTAATATATTAGTACCAGCCTTCTTCCTAAAAGCAAAACAGTGAGTTGCTCTCATAATGACATTTGAATTTGTCTTTGAGAAAATTGTCCCAATATCAATAATTACTGCATCAAATCTTGAAACGACATTTTGCAAAAACTGTTCCTGTTCCTTCTGATTATGATAGATTATTGGATTAACTCCATTTGGCTGCCTAAAGCAAAACACTCCTCGCTCATCTTCAGCGAAAAACGTCTCTGTGCTCCAATCTCTTCCAATTGACTCGTAATACATTAGTTTTGAATAATTCGTCTCAGGATAATCTGCCGACCCATATTCGTAAATGAATTTCATAGAAAGAATGCCAACTGTCTTCTTCCCACGATAAACCAATTCACTCGCAAGACGCTTTGAGTAACGCCGAAAATCTATTGTCTCTGAGTCACCTATCACGGCATAAATATTTCCACCGAGTTGTTGCCAGTAATCATCACCTGTATATTGACAATAAATTTCCTTTAATAGAGGAATAATGGTCTCCACCCTTGAATATTTATATGCCACATACCGTCCCTTCAACAATTCTCTATTCGTTTCGATTGCAAAAGGATTCAAGAAAAGAGTTCTATCAAGTGGTAATGCACTCTCAACATCTTCATTAACATAATCCGTTGCAAATATGCTATTTACTGGTGCCAGTTTTATCTCATCAAAACTTATCACTTGGCATACTATGCTCATGTCAAGAGTCGCAATAATCTCAATAAAAGCATCTCTAAATTCCTCTTCCTTAATGAGTAAATTCACATACATTTGCTTCACTTCCTTTATCCTTAGACTCTTTGATTTCACCGCTTAAGTGAATGTATTTCAAATATACTCCGAGTCGTTTTCACTTTCAGTACAGTTCTAGCCGTGAAAAAAGACACCACACAAATGTGTGATGTCTCCGTATTTACGTCCTTTATTTATAACAACGCCACGATATCCCCTCTTAAGCGGCGGATCCCATTCAAACTACTTCTTCTTAAGGATTGCATTCAGCCACTGCTCTGAACTTCTCCCTTCTCGAACATCCCCAGTTAGCTTTGTCTCAACAACTTCTAGGTTATCAATTTGAGCAATCAACGTATTCAAAGATTCCTCCGTCAAGTCCGTAAAACTTCTATCCTTTCTTACGCATTCCCCTTTTCCATACTTAAATGAAATATAAATGTAGCCATTCTCTCGCAATGCATTCTTCATCCTATTAAATATTTTCGGAAGTTCCGCCTCGGGCACATGCAAAATAGAGGCGCATGCCCAAATTCCATTAAACTCATTCTCGTAGTCTAGTTCCTCAAAAAGCATGCATCGAACATCCTGACCTATATATTCCGACGCAAAATCGCAAAGAGTCTGTGAGCCGTCCACCGCTGTAACTTTAAATCCTTTTGATAGAAAAAACTTGCTGTCACGCCCAGTTCCACAGCCTAAATCAAGAATGCTTGCACCTTCGCTTAGGTATTTCAAGAACCAATCGTACATTTCTTGCATATCGGCATTCAGAGTGTCATTCACATAGTTCTCCGCATTCTCATTATAATATTCTAATGTCGCTTTTTTGCAATTAATCATTAATATGTCCACTCATTAAAGCCCATGTTTTTGGCTGACTCATAAACTGGCAGAAGAATATTCTCGAGCTGCCCAGCAAAATCTATATATGTCTGATTTGGTCTATACAGGTGATACTTTATCTCTTCGTTATTAATGTTCTCCCTGCTACACTTCTCAAATAGTTTCTGGACATCTTCGTCCTTATTTGCCAGAAGATATGCATCATATTCAACTTTGCAAAGGCCTGAGAAATATCTCTCCCAACTTGGAAGATTATTACTCTTGCTGCTATTCACACTCTTGGTAGTTGGCGTTAGATCCCACAACTCATCACTTGCGATATATGACCACGGAACAAAGTGATCTATAGAAAGATCCTGGATGCACATTGGCTCATCCGTATAAATATTGTAAACTGGCTGACGCTCGATAATTCCCTTCCAATATTTTGTCACCGTTGCTAACTTGCGTTCCTGAGGAGGATACAGCTTGCTAGAAATACCAGGTACAGTTGGATTCCGTCTTTGCAAATAATTAATCAGGTTAAAATCTGCCCAACCCATCAAAATTCCATAGTTATTGTTGATATAATCAAGCCACTTTTCATCTAAAACTATCGCAGAATCCAGGCCTCTTGTATATTCTATTGTATACATCAATCCCGCTTGGCTGTTGGTGTATCCTATAGTTGTTGCCAAATTTGACCAAATATTTGAACTTATCTCTGGCATAAACGGTGCTTGAAACCGATATGGAACATTCTTTGTCAATGTATTCATATATGTTTTAAGAAGCTTATCGTCGTTTTTCTCAATAAATGCAAAAATAGTCTCTGCTTTATCCAGAGACTTTAGATTGCTTACTTCAAAAATATGCTTGATTATTTTCTCAAGGGTGTCGGCAGGTCCAAGATTTAGCTTGAACTCGCTTACCATGTACCAAGCATCAACAATCATTCTCTCAATAAGCTTTCTATATTCAATTCGCCTCTCACCACCCTGTGATTCTTCCAAAATCGCCTTGAACCAAAAGATTTTATAACTTTCGCTCATTTTATCGAAAGCATGCGAAAGTATCGGTGTAGGCAAATTATTCGAACTTGGTATTTGCAGCAGTATTTCACCATTGTGCCTATTCATACTTCGCAACTCCATTATCTAATGCTTCTTTAATTTTATTTCTAAGACTTAAAGGCTCTGTAATTTCAACATGATTAATGTATTGCATTGCCCAATGCTCCATTGCAGTCGGACTAGCGTTTACAGTAATAATAAGCTTTGAGTCATCCCCGTCCTGTTCCAGTACTCCAATAGATTTACCAAACCAATCAACAATCTGATCCAAAATACATTTATCTGCAATAAAAGTAATCGCCTCGGGCTTATCTGTGTACATATAAGGCATAGCTGATGCTAAAGATTTATAGTCAATTCCGTTTTTATATCCATCTAAGCTTCTGAGCTGAGTCGCCGCCTCATCACTGCACTCAATATTCGTTATCCTATCAAGCCTATGGAAAACCATATTTTTCCAATATTCGCTATAAGCCATCAAATAGTATCGCTGATTATGTAGCAATAGTAGATAAGGACTCACTGTCTGCCTCGAGCTTTTGTACATCTTCATATCGACTCCATATTTGTTAAAATCATATGAAATCTGAAGATTATGTTCTATTGCCTCGTCTATAACCTCAACATTATAGAAAAAAGCCTGATTATCTGTTTTATTCCAATCGTTAACTGAATACACATTCTTAACATGTGATTTAAAATGCTTGCTTGATAGCTTGCAAAGTCGATTAATTAAGTCCTTTGAATAAGATGCTGAAATATGTCTGCTGCACAAAACACTATCAATTAGCAAATGTAGTTCGGAATCTTCAAAGTCACGCGTTGCCAAAAAGCATCCGTCATGGCACTCTTTAATATCGACGCCAGCTTCTTTCAGAAGAGAAATGTTGCGACTGATTGTTTTACGCTCCAGAATAATCCCGTAATCAATATCAAGAAGTTTCTTAATTTCATCTTGAGTAAGGGGATGTTCAAAATTACTGTATTCATTTAAAATTTGCCAAATACGAATAAGCGCTAATTTCTTTGATTCAAAGCTATCCATTGCAATATCTCCCATGTGAAATCTCTTAAAATTCTTAAGTCTGTAATGATTTGTACTTATATTATCTTTTAAAAAGTGTTATTAGAAATAATTTTTCATATATTAGAAGCAGAATATTAATTAGAGAATAAAAACATCTGAATCAACTTTATCCTTCATCATCTTCTTAGTATTGTACATATTAAAGTCTGCATCATCAATTATTTCATGAATAGAAGATCCAGGTCTGAATTTGGAAAATCCAATTGCGAGTCCCGGTAAATTGTCGTTCTTCTCCCTGCACAATAGTATTTCTCTATGCAAGTTATCAATAAGCTGTTTAAACGCCAAATCTGACTTTGCATTAATTAACACACAGAATTCGTCGCCTCCGAAGCGAAAAACATTTCCATTCCTTTTAAATACATTCTCAAGAATAGATGCAATTTCACGCAAGCACTTATCTCCATATAAATGCCCTTTAGTATCATTAACAGTTTTAAAATCATTTATATCCATCATAATAATATAATAATTATCGTTCTCATCTATGTGAAGATGGCTAATTTGATTATTGAAAACAGTCTTATTCAATAGTCCAGTAACCCCATCTATCATACTATTGATTTCACACACTATGGCATAATCCAAAATAAAGAATACACAGATAATGATCCAAGTTGAGTGATACTGTGGAAATATAACCTGAAAACTCATTCCAACAAGCATAACAACACATCCAACAAAAATTCGTAATCTAAAATATCCATGCGTGAAATGTACAATTTTAAACTTTGCTATAAGCGCTAAAATGATAGAAAAAGCAAAAGTTAAAATAAACACCCAAAATAGTGGTCCACGCGAATAATCATTATTTTGATTAACAAAAAATATCCATCCGGTATAGGGTGAAAGCAAAACAATCGGTGCATTAATAATTGCAGGAATAAATCTAGCGACTG
>JAAZHB010000017.1 GCA_012510935.1 Clostridiales bacterium | reverse complement strand
ATTGTTTCCTCTCTTGCGACAGCTTGATTATTATAGCACCGTGTGATGTTGATGTCAACATCTTTTTTAAGATTATTTAAGAACATTTTCTTGCGAGAATTTCTTAAGCAACCTCTCAAAAGGTGCCCTATTAATATACTGCCAACTTCCTTTTTTGTCAATAAGCAAACTGGATTTTTTATAAAAAAAGTCGCCACCTATTTGCAGCGACTAGATTCGTTCTATTCTCTTATAATATATCTCACATCAATCTTGATTGCCTATTGATAGTTTTGCTCTATTTCAATCATATATAATCTATCATCGATTCTCTACTCTTGTGACCCTCTTGCCTCTTCTAATTCTTCTTCTGCCTTCTTTCTCTCAGCTCTGATTGTAGCATCTGTCATAACCTTGTGTTCATTAGCAATATCTTCCTTAATCTTAGCAATTCTTCTCTGCGCTTCTTTGCTTTCCCTAATTCCACGCTTAGCTAGTGCCATTGCTTTCTTCTCGTCATATATTGCGCTAGCAAGTCTCTCCTCTCTCGCTTTAAGCACACCGGCATGAACATGATGTATCATAAATGAAACAGCAAATCTCTTGAATCCCATTAGAGCAATTGCAACGCCGATAAGTGCCAATGTAGGAATGTTAAATACCATTGAATTAAATAACATATATATTCCTAATGCCATGGAAACCACACTTAATACAATTCTAGTGTTCTCTTCTCGAGTATTCTCTTTTAAGTTGAAGTTTGATTCTAGAAGATCCAAAAAACCATCTCTTGCAATTATTATTGCAAAAACCGCACAAGCAGTAATATCTTCTGTAATTCTTCCTGTAAGTATTGCGACTCCCACCAAAAGCATAATCATACCGCTTACAGTAGTATCGAAATTCCCTCTATCTTCATTAATGCTAGTTTTATATGAAATAAAAAGTTCAACTATACCAGTAGTGCATAAAGCAAGACCAATCAAAAACGCTGTTGAAGCAAATGCGACACTAGCATTTGCAACGCAGAAAGTTCCTGTTCCCACCATCAGCAGGCTAGTAGCTATCATTAAAGTTCTCATGAACGCCCTCCTTGTATCCGAAAATATTTTACTATTATAGCATCTTTTACAATGTTTCTCAAGATTGCTCAAATACGCTTTCTTTAAAACGTCACACTAGAAAAGCGGCATAACCCTATAAAGGATTATGCCGCTTATTTCTATTATTCTATGCACCAAATTTGATATTATAGATCGTATCCTGTATGGAAAGCTTTCTTGTTAAGCTCTGCAAACTGTGGCTTAACGTTTGCTTCGATTTCAGCATCCCAATCAATATCATCAAGAGTTCCAAGAGCCTTTACAAGAGCTCCAAGAAGAACGATGTTCATTCCCTTAGGATTACCAAGCTCGCTAGCAATCTCTCCAGCCTTTACAGCAAGTACGCTGCAGTGCTTCTCTAGCTCTTCAATTACAGCTGTTGGATATTCTGCCTGTCCTAGATTAACTGGAACTGGCTGAATTTCAAAATCATTAACAACCATATGTCCACCAATTTTTAGGTGGTCAAGCCATCTTAAAGCCTCCATCTTTTCGAATGCTACGATTACATCCGCTGATCCCTTTCCAACAATTGGTGAAAGAACCTTCTCTCCATATCTTACTTGAGTTGAAACAGAACCGCCACGCTGTGACATTCCGTGAATCTCACTCATCTTTACATCATAACCAGCTTTCATAAGTGCGCCAGTTAGAATCTTTGAGGCAAGGATTGTTCCCTGTCCGCCTACTCCTACAAGGAGGATATTCTTAACATCACTCATTATATTGTCACCTCCGAAATAGCATCAAATGGGCATGCCTGCATGCAAACTGTACATCCGTTACAAGCTGTTGTATCAATAACAACACTATCCTTTGTTGAGATAAGTGCTGGACATCCAGTCTTTACGCATACCTTACAATTCTTACACTTTTCCTGGTCAATAACACACTGAGTCTTGTTCACTGTTGGGAACTCTGCATTATCTTCCTCTCTAAGCTTCTTAAGAATGCATGGCCATCTAGTAATAATTACTGTTACCTCATCCTTAGCCAATGCAGCATCAAGAGCAGCATTAACCTCACCTAGCTTGTTAGGGTTAACAATCCAGATATTCTCTTCCTTAACACCTACAGCCTTGCAGATCTCTGGAATGTTAGCTTCTGGAGCTGGGTTGCCCATAAGAGTACGACCCGAACCTGGGTTCTCCTGCTGTCCTGTCATACCTGTGATTCTGTTGTCAAGAATGATGTTTGTGTTCTGCCCACCATTATATACGGCATCCATCAAGCTGTTGATACCTGTATGGAAGAATGTTGAGTCTCCAAGAACTGAAACAACCTTTGTTGACTTTGCAGCATCTCTCATTACGATCGATGCACCGTGTCCCTGTGAAAGAGATGCTCCCATGCAGATGCATGAGTGAAGTGCGTTAAGAGGTGCAGATGCGCCAAGTGTATAGCATCCAATATCTCCTGTTATCATTAGGTCCTTCTTCTTACTTAGGGAGTAGAAAAGACCTCTGTGAGGACATCCTGCACAAAGTGCTGGAGGTCTAACAACAACAGTTTTATCTGTTGAATATGTCTCCGGCTTCTCTCCAAGAAGAGCAGCTTTAACGATATCTGTGTTGAGCTCATCAAACTTAGGAATCAGATCCTTACCAACGCACTCAATTCCTAGCATCTTTAGGTGCTCTTCAATATATGGATCCATTTCTTCAACTACAAATAGCTTATCAACCTTTTAAGCGAATTCCTTCATAAGATCATCTGGTAGTGGGAATGTGAGACCAAGCTTCAAATACGAAGCCTTCTCTCCAAATGCTTCCTTAGCATACTGGTAAGCAACACCTGATGTTACGATACCAATCTT
>JAAZHB010000168.1 GCA_012510935.1 Clostridiales bacterium | reverse complement strand
TGTAATAAAATTAGTCATGGACATGATAAGCCTCCTTGATATTTGTTTGGTCACTATATTCTAAAGGAAAAAGGCTTTCATGTCTTTTATTTTTTTGAACTAAAATGGTGCTGACGATGAAATGTTAGTTCCATCACCAACACCATAAATTGTAGAACCGATTTTCTTTATTCTTCGACAGCTTGACACTTTAACCTTTAAAGAATATCCTATCTATTAGGATATTAATTTCAGATGAATGCTAGCAAATAGATATTGCAAGGAGTTTATTTATGAAGACAATCAATTATTGTAAAGTTCCAGTTTTTGAAGATGGTATGGCCCAGCCTGTGTTCCCTTTTACAGATGGAAAGACAGGCATTAATTATAACCCAAAGGAATCTGACATTGTCAGGTATTGTGTATATGTTGAATCTGACTATGATATGGATAATGATGGCAAGAGAGATTTAATTAAGGTTTTAATTCAGCTTCCTAGAAGTGCTGCTGAAGGATATTATAAAGCCGCTTCCCTCTTTGAAGCTCGTCCTTATTGTGCAGGAGTTCAAGAAGATGGATATGATCATTTAAAAGAAGTACAAGATATAGAATATCCAAAATTTGATTTTGCGAATCTAGATAAAGTTGTACCTGCTCGAGTTCCTACAGGATATATTAGTCCAATGGCTCTATCGCTAAAAGCAGATCCAAGTGACTGGTACTATGAAGATAAAGGTAACAATAACAGCAAGGTATATGAGAACCTTGATAACTTCAACTATTACCTGGTTCGTGGCTATGCAGTAATAGCAAGTGCCGGAAATGGAGCCCTAGGTTCTGATGGGTTTAACTATGTCGGTTCTCATTATGAGCGAGATGCCTTCAAATTTGTTGTTGAATGGTTACATGGAGATAGAACTGCCTATGCTGACAGAGAAGGTACAATAGCTACCAAAGCTGATTGGTCAAACGGAAATGTAGCTATGACAGGAAGATCTTATGCGGGAACAATGCCTTTTGCCGTTGCTACAACAGGTGTTGAAGGTCTTAAGACAATCGTTCCTGTTGCCGGGATTGCAGACTGGTATAGCCAGCAGAATATGCAAGGCGCACAAAGATATTGGCCTAAAGAGATGCTTAACAGCTTCCTAGCTTATTATTGCTCAAGTAGATATAACGACACTTCATTAACTGATAAGCAGCGCGAAGATATAGCAGCCTTTCATTATGAGCTAAGCTTGCAGCAAATTAGATGTGGTTTTGACTATGACTCAAAGTTCTGGGGTGATGGCAACTATACTCTAAAGGCTGATGATATTAAGTGCCCTGCTTTAATCGTTCAAGGCTTAAATGATGAAAACGTGTCTACAAAGCAATTTGAAATGATGCACAAGGCTTTTGAAAATGCTGGTCAGACTGTCAAAGCAATCCTTCACCAGGGTCCTCACATTACTCCAACAATGGCCAATAAGGGTTACGGAATTAACATTGATGGAAAATACTATGACGATATAGTAAATAAGTGGATTTCGCATTATCTGTATGATGTTGATAATGATGCTGAATATATGCCAGCTGTATTGGTACAAAGCAATGTTGACCAGAAAGTATGGGAGAAAACCAGTTCATGGTATACGGCCCATAATTTGGTCTTAGAGAGCTCAAGTTTTGGCAATAGTGTAATTGATGCAGATTGGGGTTCTGCGGGCGTTACAGCCGAAAATTTCGACGAATCAATGAGTTTGCGGGATACCAACATGTCGAAGAGATATCTATCTGCGCCTCTTGAGAAGCCTGTTACAATTCAGGGCACAGTATGCCTCAATTTGAAAGCAGCACTTAAGAGCGGAAATGCATCAACAGATTTTGACCCTGTAAATGTCAATGATGTAGATACTCTTACAATGAAACTTGGTAACTCGCAAGAGTCTGCTAGAATGGATGATGTGGAGATAGCCGTTCTTCTTTGCGACATATGCGACAAAAGTTTTGACAGCATTCAATCATCTGATCCAGAAAGAAATGTAATTCCTACAAAGGTTGTTAAAGAAGGTGCTATCATGAACGGAAGTAACCTTCCTTCCTTTGATGAGTCCGAGTTTGAAACCGTCAACAAGAAATATCGCGTGATTACAAGAGCTTTTGCTGACTTATGTAATCCAGAGGCTGGTTTTGAACCTGAAACTTCAACTAATAGCATCAAGCTAGTGGCCGGTGAATATCATGATTATCATGTATATTTAAATTCTACAAGATATACACTTGAACCAGGTCATAGCTTGGCAGTAGTGATTGCAACAGAAGATCCAATCAATTGCATGATTCATAAAACATATTCAATAGAAATAGAGAATTCATCAATAAAGCTTACAGTTCCTGTAACAGA
>JAAZHB010000016.1 GCA_012510935.1 Clostridiales bacterium | reverse complement strand
TTACGGATTTGGGTATACACCTGTTGACCCATTATATGCACAGTTTTAGGAGGTAGAATATGCGTTGCTTTGCTAAGCAAACGTTACGAAGCGTAGTGTTTATAATAGGGCTAATTATTCTTTTACTTATATGTTCACATATATTATCACCAAAGAATAATAGCAAGAAGGACGGAATGCAAGACTCGTCCGCAAATGGAATATTAAGCGAGCCTAGTAAGTCGATTGATGTGCTTATGTTAGGAGATAGTGAGAGTTATTGTTCCATGATTCCTTTAAGAATATGGGAGGAACAGGGAATAACATCATATTGCTGCGCAACTCCAGCACAGAAGCTGGTTTATTCAGAAGAATTTCTATATAAGACATTCAAGAATCAGTCTCCGAAGGTTGTCATATTGGAGACAAATGCTATTTTCAGGAAGTTCTCAGTAGGAGATATGATTGTGCAGAAGGCAGATGTAACAGTTCCCATATTTCGACATCACGATCGTTGGAAGTCGATTAAAGGTCGTGATTTTGGGTTAGCTACTAAATACACATATATTGACAACGCTAAAGGGTACAAGTTTACATCAACAATAAATCCAGCTGATGCAAGGGGATACATGGCGAAATCAGATAAGTTCGAGCCTATTATGTCCAAAAACCAATCATATGTTGAGAATATAAGGGACTACTGTAATGAGAAAGGCGCTAGGCTTATTCTTGTAAGCACCCCAAGTACAGTTAACTGGAATATGGCGCGTCATAACAGTATACAGAGACTGTCCGAAAAATTGGGATTAGAGTATATTGATATGAATTAAATGAAGGACGAAATCCCGATTGATTGGCAGAATGATACGGGTGATAAGGGTGACCATATGAACTACTTTGGTGCACAGAAAGTTACAAGCTATCTTGGAAAGCATCTAGCAGGAATGGGGATCTTTGTAAATCATAAGTCTGACCAACATTACAAACAGTGGGATAAGCACTTAGAGAGCTTTAATGAAAATATTGATAAATCATTACTAACATAAGGCGCAGGTGCATTACAGGTTAATTATAGTTGAAGGGGGATGGAGACATTTAAAAGGTTAATTGCAATTGCTATTATTATTGTGCTCTTTCTTGTCAACCTAGACACAGAGCATCAAATGAGAAAAGAATATATGCCGCAAAATAAAAAGACTTCAAACAGCAAAGAGATTGTATGTTGGGGAGATAGCATGACCTTTGGGTTTGGTTCATCCGAAGGAGAAATATCGGTCGACGGAAAAGACATTGATATTAGTTATTTATCCTATCCAGACAATCTGGAGATTTTGACTGGAATAAAAACCTTTAATTTTGGAATTGTTGGAGCAACTTCGGAAGAAATTGCAATAATGCAAGGAGGTGTCCCAGTAAAAAGCAGTTATCTTACTCTTGAGAATATTGACTACGGCATTATGAACTTTGCAAAAAAGCATACTGGCGATATCCTGATCCTGGAGATGGGCAGTAACGGCGGCTGGGAAGATTACGATGAACTGATTGCGCAATATCGAGCGATGATTGAATATGCTCATTGTAAGAAATATATCATTATCGGTGATACCGATGATCCATTATATTCTTTTGATGAATACGTTGTTCGACAAGCCAAGGAATATGAAGATGATATGGTTGGCTTAAATGAGACAAAATGGGAGAAAGCTCTTAGAGAAGAATTTGGAGAGCACTATATTAATATGAGAGTTTTCTTAATCCAGAATGGCTTGAGTATTACTGGGTTAGAAGCTTCTGAAGAAGATGATGAAGACGCTCTAAAAGGGAATATATCTCAGCAGTTGCGTTCTGACTGGACACATTTTAATGCCTATGGTTACTATGCTCAGGCTACTGGTGTATATCAGAAGGGACAAGAACTCGGATATTGGAGTTAGGCAAGAACCCTGAGATAGAAAGTTTTAAATTTAAATCTGGCTGTAAGCGATAACAATTCGCTTTCAGCCAGATTATTTTTGATTTGTTTTGTTCTCTTGTCTTCCGCTCTCCTATAGTGTTGCAATCCAGCTCTCAAGGCTATTTGCGCCTTGAACTCTAATTCTGTCAAGAGCTCGATAGTCCTCTCCGACCTCAACTCTTCCGTATACAGTAGAGAATGCACACTCAATACCGCATTCAGCAACTGCTGCCTTTCCGTCTTCTGTTATATCGCCATAAGGGAAAGCAAATGCGTGATTAGCGCCTGTAAAATCCGCCGCCTTCTTTAAATCAGATACAATATCAGCTTTTGACATTGCACTAATTACTCCACCATGGCCGACATTGCCGCCTGGTCTATGCATGTCATATGAGTGAGATTCAAACGCACAATACGATGAAGCATATTGTGTAACCTTTTCAGGCCCACCTTGCACACCGATTAAGAAAGATGTGGCAAGAATCTTGTATTCATTTAGAATTGGAAGCCCATAGGATAGGAAATATTGCGCGCCATCATCAAATGTCAGGATAACGCTTTTCTCAGGAAGAGAAATTTTACCATCTATATATGCTCTTAATTCCGTAAAGCTTGGGAAATAGTAGTCGTTTTTCTGAAGGTAATCTAGCTGAGCTTTCAAGTCTGTATCTAGAATATAGTTGCCATTAACGCTTGCCGGCTTATCGTCAGCAGTATATACATAGTGATACATCAAGACGGAAATACCGTCAGAATCTGAAGCAAAGTCTTTCTCGGCAATTACATTAACAGTTCGCTTAATTGTCTTAGTCAGGTTTCCTACCTTGAAAGTATACTTGATCTCGTAGGAGCCTTCTTTGGATGTGTCAACCTCACCGGAAGTTTTATATTCAGTGATAGGACCAGAAGTCTTATCAATCCCGTAAGCACCAGACTCTATATAAGGATCTCCAATTTTTACTCTAGTTTGTTCATCACCATATAGCCCAAGTACCAGATTAGCAGGATCTACCACATGAACCACTCTTGTTACTTTCTGGTCACCTTTGGTATATGTTAATGTATAATCACCTGGGACATCTACATCAACCTTGCCAGAGACCTTGCTTTGCATATTTGTGCCAGGGTCCTTAAACTCTTCGCCCACATTAATTGACATTTCCGCGTCGCCCTTTAATGCTAGATCTCTTGTAAGCAATATCGCTGAGACAACGATAACATTGATTGCTATAAGTGAAACCACAATGGTTAGAATGGTTTTCTTTCGTGGTTTGCCTTTTTTGAACTTGTTTTTTGCTGGTTTTAAATCCTGCATGCTAGTGGGTTGTGTATTCTTGGCATCAGGCGTACTTGGGGCTTTGTCGTGAGAAGGTATTTCAGTTACTTCCTTTTCGCTTAGCTTTTCTCGCTCGTGTCTCTCCACTCTGCTCATTTCCTAGA
>JAAZHB010000167.1 GCA_012510935.1 Clostridiales bacterium | reverse complement strand
GCTTTTTCTCTTGTTAATGATGTTCAAAGAGGACAGGTCCTTGATGCGGAGTTTAATCCTAACAATATACCTAAAGAAATATTTCTTGATAATATTACCATTGGAAGAAAATATGCTCTTGATGCGATGTATATGGAGCCTTTTTCCGTTATAGGGGGCTATCAGGGAAAAGTTTTAATAATTCATGGAGATGCTGATGAACTTGTTGACCTTAAGTGGTCTAGACTTGCTCAAGCTGCATATATTAAAGGTGGGGCAGATGTTGAATTAAAACCAATTCCAAATGCAGGACATATCTTTAATAAGAGTACATATCGCAATGGTGCGATTGCAGCCACACTAGTATTTCTTGATTGCAAACTGGACTTGCATTTTGTGAATTAAGTGCTTGACAGAGGTTGTGTCAATATGTATAATATATGAGCAAAGAAGAAGTAATCCGCTTCTCGCCTTATCACTATTAAGTAGATATGGCCACATAACCATGATTTTGTGCGGATACTTCATGTATCCGCTTTTTTATATTTACGGAGGTAAGAACAATTAGTAAGGATTTACAGCAGATAAACGAGAATATCACAGCGAAGAGTGTTCGACTCATCGATGAAACTGGTGAGATGCGTGGTGTAGTAGGCATCGAAGATGCACTTGCTTTAGCTGACGAAGCTGATCTAGATTTGGTTAATATTTCGCCAAATGCAGCTCCGCCTGTATGCAAGATTCTCGACTACGGCAAGTACCGTTATGAGCTTCAGAAAAAGGATAAGCAGAACAAGAAAAACCAGAAGGTTACTGAAGTTAAGGAGATTAGGCTTAGTCCTTCAATTGAAGATCACGATGTACAAGTTAAAGCTAAGACAGCTATCAAGTTCCTAAAAGAAGGCGATAAGTTAAAGGTTAGCTTGAGATTCCGTGGTAGAGAGAGGGATTTTGTTGCTAAAGGTTATGAGGTTATGCAGAAGTTTGCAGACCTTGTCTCAGAGTATGGTGACATTGAGAAACAACCAAAGATGGAGGGCAGAAGAATGAATATGTTCCTTGCCCCTAAGAAAGATAAGTAGTTTATTAAATAAGTCATTTAGGAGGATTATAGCTATGGCAAAGAATAAAATGAAGTCACATAGAGGCGCTATGAAGCGTTTTAAGATGACAGGTTCAGGTAAGGTTAAGAGAAATAAGGCATATAAGAGTCATATTCTTACAAAGAAGTCACCTAAAAGAAAAAGAGGACTTCGTCAGTCAACACTTCTATCAAGTGCTGATTTAAAGCGTATGCTAAGATCAATGGGAAAGTAATCTAGGAGGTAAGAATAATGGCAAGAGTTAAAAAGGGCGTTAATGCTCATAAGAGACATAAGAAGGTTTTAAAACAAGCAAAAGGTTTTTACGGTAGAAAGAAAAACACATTCAGAGCTGCTAATCCTGCTGTAATGAGAAGTCTTAGATCTGCTTTCATTGGTCGTAAGAACAAGAAGAGAGAATATAGAAGACTTTGGATTGCAAGAATTAGCGCTGGCGCAAGAGCTAACGGTATCAGCTACTCAAGACTTATGGATGGTCTAAAGAAGTCAGGAATTGAAGTTAACAGAAAGATGCTTTCAGAGATGGCAATTCATGATGCTGATGGTTTTACACAGCTTTGCGAGACAGCAAAAAAGGCTGTAAAGTAATAGGCCGGAGTATTTAGATGGAATATTTCCTTAGTCATCTACCACAGATTTTCATTGCGGCATTAGTTGTTTCTGGCGCGGCAGTATTATGGTCTTATTCTCTTCAACTTGCAGCAAAACGCAAGAGTGAAAGACAAGCAAGACTTAGAGCTGAAGCAGAAGCTAGAAGTGGTAATGCACAACATGGAGATTCATTAGAGAATGATGAAGATGATCAGTGGAGAATGCTTAAATAAAATAAAGGAGTTTACATTTCAAATGTAAACTCCTTTTTAAATAGTCACTTTGTCATTGGGATTAAGGACCAACACGTTTTGTCCTATAACCCCAACATGTTTTGTCCTATAAGACCGTTTGTCCTACAAGCCGCCTATTATAGATTAGAAGACATGAAAAACGGCCCACAATTGTGGACCGCTTATCATTGAAATTATTTAACTAAGAAAGAACAATCTAAAAGGTTATTTGTCTTTTTCTTTGACACCTATATTTTAGCAAAGTATTATGTAGTTTCTGTTAAGACTATTTGCACCATTGGTGTTATCTTAACACTGTATTTTGTGAAGATTGAAAAATACCATATATTGTGTTAATATCAATTGAAATATAATGACTATACTACTATTTTGAGGTAAAAATAATGGCTAGATTTAAAAAAGAACAGCTTAGCAAGAAGAAGGTGCTTATAATTAGTGCTAGCATAATGGCTGTTGTTGTTGCAATAGTTGCTGCTTTTTTCTTTTTTAATAGAAATGATATTAATATTCCTAAATTATATGAGTACGATGATTTGACAGAATATATTGATCTAGGAGAATACAAGAATCTGGAATATACTAAACAGACAGCCAGCGTAAGTTCTGGCGAGATTGAAGACTATATTATGGGTGAATTAGAATCTAGTGCAAAGACAGAATCTGTTAAATCTGGTACTGTTGATTCAACAAGTCAAGTTGTTATAAATTATGTTGGCAAAATTGATGGTAAGGAATTCAATGGAGGCTCTGGTGAAGGCATCGATGTTGATATGACAAAGAACAATTTTATTAATGGCTTTCAGGAAGGGCTTCTTGGACATGATGTTGGAGAGACTATTGAAGTTAATGTTACTTTCCCTGATGACTATGCAGAGACATCTATTGCTGGAAAGGCTGCGACATTTACAATTGAAATTGTATCTTTGAAGGTAACACAAACTCCTGAATATACTGACAAATATGTCAAAGATAACTCTGACTACAGTAGCCTAGATGCCTATGAAGCTGCGGCAGAGAAAATTCTGCTTAAGCAGGCTCAATACAGGGTTGAAAATGATGAAAGACAAGAGATTCTTGAGAAGATTTTATCTTCAAGTGAGGTAAAGAAATATCCAGATAAAGAATATAAACTGAGATACAATTACTATGTAGATATGTATAAGACAACAGCAGAGCAGAATGATCTTGAATTCAGCACATATCTAGACCAATCTCTTGGTATGACAGAGGAAGAATTCAATGCAAGTGCTAAATCTTGGGCAGAAGATTTTGTTAAAAGAGAACTAGTTTTAAATCAGATAGCAAGATTGGAAGACATTAGTATTTCTAAAAGGACTTATAACAACTATATTGATGATATTCTAGAGAACGCAAATCTTGACAAGAAGTCTTTCAAAGAACAGATGGGAGTCAGCATTTCAGATTATGCTGATCAGAATAATATGTATACATCCTTCCTTTCTGCAAAGGTTATGGATAAGGTAATGGAATATTCTATAGCAAGATAGTAGTAATCTCGGAGGTTTAATACCATGAAATGCCCATTTTGTAATAATGAAGATACTAAAGTAATTGACTCTCGCCCAGTAGAAGACGGAATAGCAATTAGAAGAAGAAGAGAATGTGAGAAGTGTCATAAAAGATATACAACTTTTGAGAAAGTTGAAGATACACTTCTTGTTGTGGTGAAGAAGAATGGTAAGAGAGAGAGTTTTGATAAAGAGAAAATTGTCAATGGTCTTATGAAAGCCTGCCAGAAGACTAAGGTAGAATATGACGATGTTGTTAAAATTGCCGATGATATCGAAAGAGGCCTTAAGAATACACTTCAGAAAGAGATAGACAGTACAACAATCGGTACTCTTATAATGGAAGCACTTAAGAAAATCGATAAGGTAGCATATGTGCGATTTGCGTCTGTATATCAAAACTTTCAAGATGTGGATGAATTTTTTGACGAAATTAGCAAGCTTAGGGATGAGAAGTAGTTTAGGTCTGAAAGAGGAATATGAAATATGTTAAGAGTAGCAATTGATGGGCCTGGTGGCGCTGGAAAGAGTACTATAGCAAAGCTAGTAGCAGAGAAATTTAATCTAGATTATGTTGATACTGGCGCAATGTATCGCGCAATGGCGCTTAAAGCCTTAAATTCTGGAGTAGATTTAAAAGATGAGGACGAAGTCAAGAAGCTTTCGGAAGTGACAAAGATTGATTTTGACGGAAGAGATATAATTCTTGATGGTAAAGATGTTAGCTCATATATTAGAACGCAAGAGGTTTCGATGGCAGCATCTTCTATTTCGCAATATCCTTGTATCAGAGAGAAGGTTAATGCTTTGAACAAGCATATGGCCGAGACAAAGAATCTTGTCATGGATGGTAGAGACATAGGAACTAATGTTATTAAGGATGCCGAGGTAAAGATATTTCTTACAGCATCTGCCGAAGAAAGAGCAGACAGAAGATTTAAGCAACTTGAGAAATCAGGAGTTGAATCAGATTATTCCAAGATTCTCGAAGAGATAAAAGAAAGAGATTATATGGATATTAATAGAACGCTTAACCCTTTGGCACAGGCCGATGATGCAATTCTATTAGATACATCAAATATGAATATCAATGAGGTTGTTAATTATATTTCCTCAATTATATTGAAAGTGAAAAAATAACTATTAATCATTAAGTAATCGGAGAAAATATGAACGCAAATAATATATACATGAAGAAAGCGATGGGATCTCTTGCTAAGACAAGAACATATTGCTATATGGTTTTAGCATTATATATTCCAACTTTTCTATATAGAGTAATTGGCGATTGGGCACTAGGAAGACAGAAAGTTTTGTTCGGCATGATTCTAATAACAACTTTAACAATTGTTATTACAACTTTTCATACAATTGCATTTGCCAGCCATATTCAAACGCAGAAGAATAAAGCAGCTATGCTTTTTTACGCAGCTAGGACTAGAGCTTTTCTTATTTTTCAAATTGTGTCGTTAATGGTTTTGGCACTGAATTTCCAATTTCTCGGTGAGATAATGATTGACATTCTATGCTTTGTTACATGCCTTTCTCTTATGGCAATGGCTTTAAAATACTTGACTCTCCTTCAGCGTCAAGATTTCAGTGAGTATAAGAAATATGCATCAAAGTACAACTCGGTAAGTAAGAAGAAGAAACTTGAGCCAGTTGTAGCTGAAAATAATGACGAGCCTAAGAGCAGGGTTGGTGCAAATAAAGAGAAGAAGGCTTCTGAAAAAAGAAGAAAAAGCAAATAGTAAGTAAAAAAATGATGATATTGTGCGAAAATAGCGTTTGTCTTTTGATAGATGAGCGCTTTTTTGTTATAATAAATTGTGTGCTCCCGTTAGAATAGGAGTTTATATGCAAATCAAAAAATTGCCTGCTCATGAAAGGCCTCAAGAGAAGCTCGTTTATTATGGTGCAAGTGCACTTAGTACAGCAGAACTGATTGCTCTAGTTGTTAGAACCGGAAATCGTGATAAGTCTGCCGTTCAATTGGCAGAAGATATTATTGGATATGTTGGCACAAATAATATTGATATCGGGAACGCAGTTCCTGAAGAGCTTATTGCAATTGACGGCATTGGAATGAGTAAGGCTTGCTCAATTATTGCTGGCATCGAGCTTGCTAGAAGATTGCAAGCTTCTCCTAATGAGGAGCGTATAGTAATAAGAGAAGCGAAAGATGTCTGGAAGATGGTATCAAATGACCTTCGTTATGAGAAGAGGGAACATGTAATTGTTTTCTTGCTTAATGTGAAATGTCAGGTTGAGGCCAAGATTACCGTTTCGATAGGGGAACTTTCAGCAACATCAGTTCATCCTAGAGAGGTTCTTGCACCAGCAATTAGAAAGGGTGCAGCAGGATTTATTCTAGTTCATAATCATCCTAGTGGAGATCCCACTCCAAGCGAGGATGATATTTCTGCAACAGATCGTTTAATTGAATCATCAAAGATTGTTGGAATAAAACTACTTGACCATATAATAATTGGTCATGATAGCTTTGTTAGTTTAAGAGAGCAGTGTAGTATCAATGGCTGAAGAGTACAAGAGTATTAATTATTAGAGGAGTAGAGCTGTGAGTAAGAGCATAATGATTGCGTCTGGAAAGGGCGGCACTGGAAAATCTACATTTACTGTTAACTTGGGCATAACCTTAGCATATAGAGGTTACAATGTTGTTTTAGTTGACTTGAATTTGGGCCTGAGAACACTTGACTTGTATTTGGGCTTGGAGAACTATGCTCTTTTTGACATAGGAGATATCCTAGAAGAGAGATCTTCGTTAGATGATGTTCTCATAGAGAGCCATTTTTGTAATAGACTAAAATTACTTCCAGGCGTACAACAGTCTTTCTATGATAAGCTAACAAAAGACAAATTTTCATCAATAATAGAAGATTTAAAATCAAAATTTGATTATGTTATTATTGATTGCCCACCGGGAATTGGACCTACAATTGAGGTAGCTATGGGTGCTTCTGATGCCGCCATTATAGTAATAAATGCAAATTACATTTCTTTGCGCGACGCAGATGTTGTTGAAGATATTCTCAGCAAGAGTGGCATCTTTAATAGGGCTTGCATCATGAACAGACTATCATGTGATTTAACAGATATTGAAGCAGAAGTTGATATTCAGACAGTTAGTGAAAGATTAAGAAGTAAAATTATTGGGACAATTCCTGATGATTGCAATATTAAAGCGGCAACAAACCTTGGAGTGCCAATCGTTGTTAAAAGGGATACTTATATTGCAAATAATTATCAGAAAATATCAGATAGGATAATGGAGC
>JAAZHB010000166.1 GCA_012510935.1 Clostridiales bacterium | reverse complement strand
ACTGATCTAGGTGGATTAGCTAAGAAAATGCCGCTTACCGCTGTGTGCTTTTTGATAAGCTCATTAGCGATTGCAGGACTTCCTGGTTTGAGTGGATTTGCTAGTAAAGCCTTGATTATGGAAGCGATTCATGGATTCACTATACCGGCATTACTTGTTACAGTAGCTGGTGTCGGAACACTTTTATCAATAACATTAAAGATAAACTATTATGTTTTCTTTGGAAAATCGGACTTAGATTTGCAGGTTAAATCTATCCCGGTTTCAATGAAAATTGCAATGGTTCTAGGTACACTTATATCAATATTAATTGGTGTGTTACCATATAATTTCTACGAGCTATTGGCTTATCAGTCACATGCTCATACCTTTGCAATTGGCCATGTATTAGAATATGTTGCAATATTTATTGGCGGTTCAATTCCATTCTATCTGTATTTGAAAAAGATGAAACCACACGATGAATATACAATCGATTTTGACTGGTTCTATAGAAAACTATTTTGTAAAGCTATAGTATCTTTATCAAAGGCTGTACACAGTTTCTTTATTTTCTGTGATAAGAAAGTGCTCAAGATGGCTCAATATATGGGAATTCATCTTGCAAATCCATATTTATGGACAGAGAGTTCACATATTGCCAAGGTAAAATCTATGTCTTTTGAAAATGAGGATTGACAGATTGGAAGTATTATACTTCTTGGTACTAGTGTTCTAATTATAATTATGATTGTTGCATATGCAATTATTTAGCTGATAATAAATAATCGAGTAGGGGCTAACGAGTAGCCCCTCTCACACCACCCAGCGTGCCGTTCGGCACTGGGCGGTTCAATTCATATAATAGTCTAAACAACTGACAAGTCCTCGTTTTGCGAGGATTTGTTTTGATATTAAGTGCAATCCTGTGGTTTTAGCTACCGCTTGATAGTGGTCTCCAAATGCTACGGATTTTCTTGCCATCCATTCGGGTGCCCCTAGTTTCCTAAGTCCCCACATCCTCTTTCGACTTGTTTTCCATTGTTTCCATATGACAATTCTCATTCGATTTCTCAAATGCTTGTCTATCTTTGTCATATTTGTTTTCATCTTCCCAATCCTAAAGTAGTTAATCCATCCTCGGATTACCCAATTTAGTCTTTGGATTCTGATATCCATACTGACCGACCATGACCTTTTTGTTAGTGCCTTAAGTTTCCTTTTAAATTTATCCAAGGAATCTTTGTGTGGTCTGCATTCCCATTTATCTCTCATTTTGACAAAGCCAAATCCTAGGTATTTCAGATTACTTGGTTTTGTAACCTTTGTTTTGGTCGCATTTACCTTTAACCCTAATTTCCTTTCTATCCACTTTGTAATTGTGTGCATTACTCTATTTGCAGCTGCACTGCTTCCCACTGCTATGATGCAGTCGTCAGCGTATCTTACAAAATGTAGTCCTCTTGATTCTAGTTCCTTATCTAACTCATTTAGCATTATGTTGCTTAATATTGGAGATAGGTTTCCACCTTGCGGTGTTCCTAGTTTGGTTTCTTCATATTTACCTTGAACCATAACTCCTGCTTTTAAGTATTTACTTATCAGGGATTCTGTATCTGGGTCTTTTATGATTTTACCAACTAGCGTCATCAGTTTGTCTTGGTTGACATTATCAAAGAACTTTTCTAGGTCAATATCCACTATGTATGTATATCCGTCATTTAGGTATTCTAGCAATTTAATTATTGCTTGTTGTGCCTTTCTTCCAGGTCTAAATCCATAGCTGTAGTCACAAAAGTAGGGTTCTACTATTGGTGTGATTACTTGCACTACTGCTTGTTCAATGATTCTGTCCATTACAGTTGGAATTCCAAGTTTTCGTACTCCTCCATTTGGCTTAGGTATTTCTACTCTAAGCACTGGCTCGGGTCTATACTTTCTCTTTTGGATTTTCTCCTTGATACTCTTCCAGTTCTTTTTGATGTAATCATAAACTTCGTCTACACTTACATCATCAATTCCACTTGCTCCTTTATTGGCTTTTACCTTCTTGTAAGCAAGATTCATATTTTCTTTGGAGAGTATCTGGTCTAGTAGTTTAGACATAGTCTCTTTTCCTTTCTTTGCTTCAATATGCATTAACTCTATCTCCTATGAGATATTTTGCTCCGCTACGTCTTTGCTACTTTATCTCTCGTCAAGTCTGCATATTTACATTTGCAAGTCTATTTGACTTTATGAATTGTTCAGCCCTTCACTCCATTTCCATTACAGAAACTTCCTCGCTACTATGGCTTCGGCTGACTTCTCATAGTTCGTTGTTACTACGAATTTCTTCGTCTATGAGACCTCACGGGATAAGCTCATCAATCTTTCCTCGTCTACCTGCCTAATTTACCCATAAAAGTTACGATTGCCTTTTGGACTTCACAACTTTAAGTCAGCTTATCCTTTTTATGAGCCTTAGTATTAGGTTTCTGTTCGTCAGGCTACGATTTCGCTATTGCTTCTTCTCTCCCACACCTCACGATGTGAAACTTGCAAATCGCTTTTAGGTTCGTCGGCAACTACGCCCCACGTGGACTTTCACCACAGATTGACGGCATGCCCGTCATACTTAAAAACACGCCATTATATTTAATAATATATTGGCGTGTTTAAATCGTCAATTGAATTTTATACTAGCGTAATCTGCTCATTTCCATCTTCGCCCAAGTTTGGATTCTCTTCGCTCTTTTCTTTAGCTGTCTTTGTAGGCCTTGTCTCATCGTCCTCATCGACAACCTTTGCGATAGATACAATCTTGATATTCTTCTTGAATTTCATAATCTTTACACCCTTTGTTGATCTGCCTGATGTACTTATTTCACTTGCCTTAATACGAATAATAGTACCTTCTGAATTAATTATCATTAATTCATCATCCTCTCCAACAAGGGTCGCTCCAATCAGATGTCCTGTCTCGTCGAACCTGCTCTTATCGTAAGTAGCAACGCCCTTTCCGCCTCGAGCTTGAACTCTATATTCGCCAAGAGATGTTCTTTTTCCAAAACCATTCTCTGTAACTACGAGCATCTTACGGGATTGATTAATATCAAGCTCCATTGACACAACAACATCGTCGTCTTCAAGAGTTATTGCTCTTACCCCGCCAGCTGCTCTACCCATGGAGCGAACATCATCCTCACTGAATGCGATTGCTTTTCCGTTTCTGGTAACAACTAATACTGTCTCATGAACAGTTGAACGAGCTACACTAATTAGCTTGTCGTCATCCTTGAGGTTAATTGCAATTAAGCCAGTTTTCCTATTTGTATCAAATTCCTTAAGTGGAGTCTTCTTAATAGTACCCATCTT
>JAAZHB010000165.1 GCA_012510935.1 Clostridiales bacterium | reverse complement strand
TTATAGAAGTCTTCTCGCTTTAATCTCTTGCTAGGATTACCTGACCCATTAATATATTTTGAATACACACCTACTTCATAAACTACTTTCTCTTTTTTATCTTTCTTCTCTTCCTCTTTCTCTTCCTTTTCCTCTTTTATCGGGTATTGTTCACTAAATATTTTTTTAAATAATGAACCAGATATTCTCTTTGAGAAACATTTTAATTCTTCGAGATCAGCTTTGTGACAATCATATCTTTCTACCATTGACGCCGCTAAGGTTTCTTTTGTCAATATACCTGCTAGAATAATTGATTCATATACCTTCTTTCCTTGAATTATGACATCTAATTCTTCAGGAGCAAGGAACTCCTCTAATGTAGTAATAGCTTCATCAAAGTTTTCATTCTTATAATATACGTCCTTTGGAAAATCATCATTCTCTTTGGTACTGTATTCTTTATTATCAAAGATTCTATCGAAGGCGATTTTATTACCCACCAAAGCATTAAACAAATCCTTTATCTGTTTTTGCTTTCCTTCAATAAATTTCTCCTGTTGCTTTTCCGTCTTTTCTTCAAAGGCAACAGTAAGTGACTCATTTCCTTTTAAGTAAACAGCCTCTGCATCTATTACATATAATTGATTTAATAGATATGCTTTCTGTGATTTAGATTTTGTTCTATCTTTCAATATTTCATTCGCATTTTCAAGATTAGTTTCATCAAAATCAAAACCCATTGCAAAATTAATTGCGGTTTCAAACATGATTAGTGTTTCTCTTAGGCTATTGACAATATCTATATTCTTTAGATCAAAGTTCTGCCCTTGATTTACGAAATGTCCTCTGTATTTCAAAATATGATGCATTGCCAAATACACCAACCTAATGTCTTCTTTCTCCTCACTTTTCATCAAATGTTCTCTTAGATGATAGATGGTAGGATAGGTCTTATAGTACTCCTTCTCTTCCTTTTCCGTCTTAAAAAGTGGATACTTATATATTTCTTTATTCTGTACTTTCTTCGTTATAAGATTTCCATTTTTGTCGCGGAACTTATACTCTAGAGCTTTCTTATCATCTGCTTGATAGAAGCTTTCATCTAATCTAATAAGGAAACTCTCATCTACTTTAGTTATTTCAGGTTCAAAAATTCCACGAAGATAGTTCAGACGCTCGTGTCTTCGAGTATATCTTCTTCTTAAGCCTCTCTTCAAGCGTCGCTCCTCAGCGGTTTCACCTTCATCAAATAAACGTACGCCCCAAAGATTAGTTTTTGTTTTTCTCTTAGTGCCATTATCATTTATTCGTTTCTTTCCTTGGGCTAGATTGAATTCATCATCTATTACTGCCCATCCTACTGAAGCTGTACCAATATCAAGTCCAATTGTATAATTCTTTCCCATTATGACTTCCTTTCTATTAGATAGCGCTGAAATAATTTCATTACAATAACCATACCAAAAATCGCTTCATATTCAAAGCTTATATATTATATTCTTTCCAATGTCCACAAAATGGTGCATCACTTTCCCATTACCCTTCCACCTCATACTCTGCCACCAATATTTTCTCATCATCTGTCCCGGGATCCGTATGAAGCTTCACCTCATACTTCATACCTTTGTGCTGCAAGCACATATCCATGAAGCATAGGAATATTCCTATGTCTATCTGGTTGAAATATGTCACCATTTTCACTGGCATGATTCCGCGCTTGCCAGGTTTCTTATACCTATAGACCTCCAGCCTGTCGCCCTCTCTTTCGGCAATCCATGGCTGGGTATTGCATGCGCTTGGTGCGAACCTGACTACATCTGTTACGCCATCAATCGGATTACCCGTCCATATTTCGCCAAGAGGCTTGCGCTTGCTCTTGAACATGTCCTTGCGGAATTTTGTCTCATCATCAATCTTGGAGATAAGAATCATTATGACAAAATCCAGTCCTTCGTGGAACTGCTTGTCTGGCTTGCCGATGCCATACCAGAGGGTTGCGATGTTCTGCGACACAAGATAAAGATCTAGCTGCTCTCCAAGATAGCCTATATTTTGCAAATAGTTTTCCTTCTTCTCGCTGTATAGCATAATGCAAAACTGCTGACCGCGTTTGCAAGTTGTATCGGCAGCTGACACTACTCTGATTCCAGTCTTGATTTCAGGCCTTAACGGAACGAGACTGCTGTACTTGCGCTCAATTGCAGTTATTTCGCTTGCGGAAATATCTTTCTCTTTAAGATTTCTGAACAAATGAAATGATTTGCGTTTAAATATCATGTCATATAGTGTTGTATCCAAGTTCATCATATTTTCTCCTCAAAGTATCTTCTAGAATTCGCACTTATACAAAAACCGAGACACAACGATGTGCATCTCGGCTCTGATATTAATTTTGCTTTAAGCTGCCACTTGCCTCTAAACTATACATATTTCCCGATTACCTCGTACAATTCAGCTGGCTCGATAGGCTTTGCAAGATGAGCATTCATGCCTGCATCGAGGGAATCCTGAATATCTTCAGCATAAGTATTCGCAGTCATTGCAATAATTGGAACGGATTGTGCGTCTGGATGGCTTGAAGCTCTAAGCTTCTTCGCTGCTTCTAGTCCGTCCATCACTGGCATTCTAATATCCATCAACACCACGTCAAACTCATGTGCATCCGATGCATTGAAAATGTCATTGCATTCCTTACCATCCTTTGCCCAAGTTACTTTGCATCCTACTTTCTCAAGGAGGCGCGTTGCTATTTCTGCGTTTAGCGGATGGTCTTCAGCAAGCAGAATGTTAATGCCTTCTAACTTCTCTATTAATTGAGAGTTCTCGCCGACATCCTTGTTAGCATTTGCAACTTCACTTTCATCAACAACTTCTAAATCAATGTCGACGGTGAATTTCGTGCCAACTCCAAGCTCACTCTCCACACTAATAGTTGCACCCATCATATCGACAAGGCTCTTTACAATAGATAGCCCTAGTCCTGTACCTGCATAAGTATCTGTAAGGGCATTATGCTCCTGTGTAAATGGCTGGAAAAGCTTGTTCTTAATAAAATCTTCACTCATTCCCAGACCTGTATCAGACACTGTTATTCTGTCATGCACTAGGTTGCCATTTCTGCCTAGAACTTGGATACCGAGCTCTACGGTGCCGCCTGTTGGTGTAAATTTCACAGCATTTGAAAGCAGATTTACAAAAATCTGTCTTAGACGCATTGGGTCAACACGAATATACCCCTGAAGATTCGCATTATCATTCAATGTATGGAATTCAACGCCTTTGTTCTCCATAGTTTGTTTAATCATGTCAATTGATGAGTAAATCAACTCTTCTGTTGATACCACTTGCGGTTCTAGCTTAAATTTACCACTCTCTATGCGTTGTAAGTCAAGTGTATCATTAATTAGTCCTAGCAGGTACTCACCAGACTCATGGATTTTCTTCATATTGTCTTGCATTACTTCAATATTCGTTTCATCAAGAGACAGCGTACTTATACCCAGAATTCCATTCATCGGGGTACGCATATCGTGACTCATTCTAGAATAGAATATATTTTTGGTTTCAACCGCAGTCTCAGTCTTCTCGATAGCTAGCGCAAGCTCTTCGTTTTTCTGCTCAATAGCATCTGAGACTTTCTTCTGCCTCCTTGTCCTATATGCTAGTAGCAAGATGACAATCACACTAGAAATAATTAGCATACATACAATTGCAGAAGTAATTGGATTTGAATAGAAACATGAGACAATTTGTAATTCATCCGGTTTAACATCACTTGTCGCAAGAATTTCATCCATTTCACTTGAAGTGATGCTACTAAGGCCCTTTGATATAATATTCAAAAGCATTGGGTCTGACTCCTCAGCGATGCCAAAACAAAGACTCTGCGTGAACTTTGAATTAGTACGAGTTTTCAACGTGCCAAATCTTGAGTAAGACAGATAGTAATCTGCCTCTTTCTCATTCATAAACGTACAATCTGCTTCACCTGATTTAACAGCCTCAATGCAATCAAGTGCTGTTTTATATGTCTTAATCTCTAGGTCCGGATAATACTTCTGAACATTTCTATATACATATCCCCCGTCTTGAAGAGCAACTGTCTTAGCACTCTCAGGATTATTCCTATAAATTTGGAACACTCCGAGTGTAAGGAAAGGCTGTGTCTGATAGACATTGCTATCATCCGCCCAATTGGCATCGTAACTCATAGAAGTAAAGGAATTCACTATCCCTGCTTCCTTAAAGTCTGACATGCTATATCCCTTATCTAGCGCAAACTCAATATCCAATCCGGTGGTTTTCGCAATAGCCTTCATTATCTGAACTGAGATGCCATCGAATTCTTTGGTTTTCTCATTATAATATTCGTAAGGGTACCAGCTATCACCACAAAGCATAGTAATAGTTCCCACAGAATCAATGTATTCTTTCTCTTCCTTGGAGAAAGTCACATCCTGGTGAATACGGTTAGCAACATTCTTTCTGTAGAGCATCGCAGAATAATCAGGATAATAATTATTGATACATTGCATTCCATAGTTGATATCAGCCATCAACTCTGTATTGCCTTTAGCTGTTGCAAAGAAAACCGGATTCGGAGAGAACTGTGCAATTACTGTCATTCCATCGTAGTTTGCACGAGTCGCACTTGCCAAAGCGTCAGCCTGACCATTCTCTATAAGCTCTCTTCCTTCGTTAGCATCATCACACAGAACAAGTTCATACGAAAATCCATTGTTGCTTGCATACTTCTCTATTTCATTTACAGCGTATGAACCAGCAATGCCAGCGATACGCATTCCATCAAAGGATGCGGTGTCTCCATAAGCATACTGCTTGTTGGAAGACAGTACATAAAGGCCACATGTTTGCATAAAAGATTCACTATCGGAAAAGTCCATATAACGCAATCGCTCGTTGATCTTGGTTACATTTGGAAGCACATCGACAGTTCCATCCTCGAGCCACTTCATGCAATCATTCCATGAGCCAACCTTAAACTCACAGTTCCATCCATTGTAGTATGAAAGAGTTTGAAGGTAATCATAGTAATAACCAGAAGCTTTGCCATCCTCATCCATCTCCTCATACCCATCAGCGAGTGTCCACCCTACGACTACAGTTTTCTTATTCGAAGTGCTTTCAGCTGCTGTTGATTCTGCAAAGCAAGGCATCGCAAATGAACACAGCAAGACCATTGCTAAAATAGTCGCACTTATTCTGCTCAGTAGGTGTTTCCGATTTTTCTTCATTATTCTATCTCCAAAAAACTATCTATAGCGACTTATCGCTTCTTTTCTTGATTATAGCACAAACTTAATATCATAGAATTTCTTTATTCTATGAATTAGCATTATTTAATATGATAATTTGACCACTTTTTATTCAAAATTCTATAATTAAGTATCAAATATCGGTGAAATAAAAAGGAGGCTCAAAATGACAGAACGCGAAAGATTAGCAAAAATGCAAGAAGGTTGGATGAAGTTCGCTGAGGTTAGCCCAGGAGTAATTGAATCATTTGGCAATATGAGAGCAGCTGCTTGCCCTGAAGATGGCGCCCTTGATTTTAAGACACTTGAACTCATCAGTGTTGCAGTAGCCGTTGCTCGTAAGTGTGAGCCATGTATGCTTTCACATGTTCAGTGTGCAGTTGATGCAGGTGTTACTCGTGAAGAACTATGTGCTGCACTAAACTGCGCTATCCTACTTTGCGGTGGTCCTGGTTGGGCATATTCCGGAATGGCGCTAGAGGCATTTGACGATATGACAGTAAACAAATAACATATTTCATTTAAAAATCCAAAAGCAGGGACAGACACATCTTTATTATATGTATCTGCCCCTGTTTTCGTTTTGGGAACTGATAAATTGCCGTTATCGGCAACTTTAACGATATATTTACAAGTATAATCTCTAGATATTTTGCCGGTAGCGGCAATTTGTTCAATATTATTTCTCTTTTACCGCATCAATTCCATCGACGGCCCTTTGCAATATTCCATTCATATATGCAATCGTAATTCCATAATTTGTAAATGGGATATTCTGGTCGATGGCACACTTCATGCGATACAGAACCTCACGCTCGTTAAGCATACAACCGCCGCAATGAATCACCATCGCACATGGCGTTAGGTCCTCGGGAAACTCGGTACCGCTGACTGACTCGATATTTATATTCTTTCCAGTGAATTTTCTGAGCCAATTTGGAATTTTGACTGTACCAATGTCATTGCATTGACGATGGTGCGTGCATCCCTCTGCAATCAGCACTGTATCTCCATCCTTCAAGGAACTTATTGCTTTTACTCCCTGCGCCGCTGTCTCATGATAGCCTTTGTGCCTTGCAAGTAGAATCGAGAACGAAGTCAGTGGCACATCATTTGGTATCACCTTTGCAACCTTCTCGAAAACCTGACTGTCTGTAATTACAAGAGCTGGCCTCTCACCTAGCCTGTTGAATGTATCCTCCAGGCCTGTGTCCTGAACCACGATTGCGGTTGCATCAATATCGAGAATTTCTCTTAAGGTCTGCTGCTGCGGTAAAATGATTCTGCCCTTTGGCGCAGATTCGTCTATTGGCACAACCATCACGATAAAGTCGCGTGGCTTAATCAGATCCTTAACTATGAATTTCTCTGGAGCACCTGTATTTGCCATTGCACCGATGGTTTCTTTCAACTCGTTGATGCCGATTCTCTCGGTGGCTGAAACGCAAATCTCACTCTCACCAAGTGTTCTTGGCTCACTAAGTAAGTCTGATTTGTTGTACACAACAAGCATAGGAATCTCTTTGCGCTTGATAAGATTAATCATCTCCTCATCTTCTGCCGTGATTCCTTCTTCGCTATCTATTACCATAATGGCAATATCTGTCTTGTTGAGAACCTGCTTAGTTTTCTTAATTCTCAAAGTGCCAAGCTCCCCGCTGTCGTCAAATCCCGCTGTATCAATAATTACAACAGGACCAAGGGGCAAGAGCTCCATTGACTTGTAGACAGGGTCGGTGGTGGTACCCTTTTGGTTGGATACCACCGCCAATGCCTGATTTGTAACAGCATTTACCAAGCTGGATTTGCCAGCATTTCTTCTGCCAAAGAAACCTATATGAATACGTTCTGACTGTGGTGTATCATTCAGTCCCATTTCTCGTGCCTCCATTAATAATTCGAATTGGTTTAAAGCGTGAGTCTGCCTCTGCCTTAGCAGCTCCTATTAGAATCCTGCTCCCGCTGCTGCAGGTGGTGTAAAGATTGTCTCAGACTGCTTGTCAGTT
>JAAZHB010000164.1 GCA_012510935.1 Clostridiales bacterium | reverse complement strand
TCCATATCTCTGTGATAGTACTGCTGTGATTGCAGCTGTCAGAGTTGTCTTTCCGTGGTCTACGTGGCCGATTGTACCAACATTAATATGTGGCTTGGTTCTTTCATACTTTTGCTTAGCCATTGGTTTATTCCTCCGTAAAAATCTTATAAAAAATCATTATAATTTGTACTAATTAGCTATCAAACTGGGACTGAGGAGTAATATGTATACACAATTATTCCTCACATCCTCAATTATTCAATTCACTATTTAGTAGCTAGCTTCTCTTTTAGGCTCTCTGGGAGCTTATCAAAGTGGTCGAACTGCATTACGTATACACCTCTGCCCTGTGTCTTTGAACGTAGGTCAGTAGCATATCCGAACATCTCTGATAGAGGAACAAATCCTCTAACAACAGCAGCTCCGTTGTTAATATCGGAACCTTCGATTCTACCTCTTCTTGAAGAGATATCTCCGATGATATCACCCATATTATTCTCTGGAACTGTTACCTCAACCTTAAAGATTGGCTCAAGTAGGCAAGGCTTTGCCTTCTTGCAAGCTTCCTTGAATCCCATGGAAGCAGCAATCTTAAATGCCATCTCTGATGAGTCAACATCATGGTATGATCCATCATATAGATCAATTCCAAGGTCAACTACATTATAACCAGCGATTGGACCTGACTGCATTGACTCGATGAATCCTTCTTCAATCTTAGGAATGTATTCCTTAGGAATAGCTCCTCCAACAATTGAGTTCTTGAATTCGAATCCTGAACCAGCCTCTCTTGGGTACATTCTGAATCTAACGTGACCGTACTGTCCAGAACCACCAGACTGCTTCTTGTGCTTGTAGTCTTCATCAACTTCCTGAGTAATTGTCTCCTTGTAAGATACTTGTGGCTTACCAACGTTAGCCTCACCCTTAAACTCTCTAAGAAGTCTGTCAACAATAATCTCAAGGTGAAGTTCTCCCATTCCAGCGATGATAGTCTGACCTGTATCAGCATTTGTAAATGTTCTGAATGTAGGGTCTTCCTCAGCTAGCTTAGCGAGGGCAGCACCCATCTTCTCCTGGCCAGCCTTTGTCTTAGGCTCAATAGCGATCTCAATTACTGGATCTGGGAACTCCATTGATTCTAGGATTACTGGGTGGTCTTCGTCACAAAGAGTATCTCCTGTTGTTGTCTGTTTTAGACCTACAGCAGCAGCGATGTCTCCTGCGAAAACTTCCTCTAGCTCTGCTCTGTGGTTAGCGTGCATCTGGAGGATTCTTCCGATTCTCTCCTTCTTACCCTTCACTGAGTTAAGTACATATGAACCACTCTTTAGTGTTCCTGAATATACTCTGAAGAATGCAAGCTTTCCTACAAATGGGTCCGCCATGATCTTAAATGCAAGTGCTGAGAATGGCTCCTTATCGCTAGTTTTTCTTTCAACTTCTTCATCTGTGTCTGGGTCAACTCCCTTGATTGCAGGAATATCTACAGGTGATGGCATGTAATCAACAACGCCATCTAGCATCATCTGAACACCCTTATTCTTGTATGCTGATCCACAGAATACAGGGAATAGGTCTCCAGCGATTGTCTCTCTACGGATTGTTGTCTTAATCTCTTCTTCTGTTAGCTCTTCGCCTTCAAGGAACTTCATCATTAGATCCTCGTCACATTCAGCAACAGCTTCGATTAGCTTCTCTCTCCACTCCTTAGCGAGATCTAGCATATCAGCAGGAATTTCTTCCTCATCAATGTCTGTTCCAAGCTCATCTAGTACAACAAGGGCCTTCATCTTAATAAGGTCGATTACTCCCTCAAAATCTGACTCTTTGCCGATAGGAATCTGTACAGGAACAGCATTAGCCTTTAGTCTGTCATGCATCATCTCTACAACTCTGTAGAAGTTTGCTCCTAGAATATCCATCTTGTTAACGAATACCATTCTTGGAACACGATACTTTTCAGCCTGTCTCCATACTGTCTCTGACTGCGGTTCTACTCCGCCCTTTGCGCAAAGAACCATAACTGCACCATCTAGTACACGTAGAGATCTCTCTACCTCAACAGTAAAGTCTACGTGGCCCGGTGTGTCGATTATGTTAATTCTTGTGTCTTTCCACTGTGCAGTAGTTGCCGCGGAAGTAATGGTAATTCCACGCTCTTGCTCCTGTGCCATCCAGTCCATTGTTGCTGAACCATCATGTGT